>NZ_SJWW01000020.1:0-36712 GCF_004352745.1 Streptococcus sp. KCJ4932
ACTTCTTTGATATTCATGTATAAACCTTTCCATCAGCAGGCAAGCTATTATTAAAAAGGTTCTAGGTTTTACATGTTAAGTTATTAGTTTCTTAATATAGATTTTCTTGAAAAATGAATTAAGAATCGTAGAAGTTGATTGTGTGAAAATCGAAAAAAAGCTTATTTTTGATTTTAGTATTTATTAGATAGGCTTTTAATTAAATCAAAAACAAGTTGCTTGTCTGAGTTATCAAGTAATTCAAAAAAGAGTAACATTTCTACTTCTTTGGTATGCATTATATTATTTTGGTTATCGAATAATGCATAATGAATAAAGTCATTTGTGACTGTATTTTCTAAAAAAAGTTTTATACGTTTTTCACCTATAATTTTAGCTATTTCATCATAAATCTTTCCGGTGATGGTACCATCAAAAGGTGTATCGTATGCTAAGTTCTTAATATCTTTATTTTGTGAATAGTCACTATAACCTAGCAGGTAGCTGGTACTCACACCAAAATAATTAGCTAAGCTATTAGCAGGCTTAGACTTAATTTCGTTTTCAGGTTTTTCCCAGTTTTGATACGTCCTTAAGGTGACACCTAGATTTAATTCAGTTACTACTATCTCACTATAGAAATCTTTTTGCGTCTTTCCTGTTGCCTTACGCAAATCTTTTAATCTGTTTTTTGTCATAATATCTTTTTTCCTTTTTTTGATTATAACATAGCATTTTAATAATTAAAATAAAAAACGAATTTTTTTTCGTTAAAACACTTTACAATGAAATTATTTTCGTTTATAATGTGTTTTGTAATCAAGAAAACGAAACTATTTTCGTTTGGTGTTGCGGTCTGGTTTGACGGTTGGGCGTCCGCCACAACAACTAATAAAGCAAGAAAGGAGTACAAATGCTTATTACAGAGGAAGTAGCTACTAAGGTTAGAGTTAAACGAGCTATCTTAATGCTAGGAAAAGTAGAAACAGCGAAGACATTAAGAGTTACGCCACCTACTCTCGCTAAAATTGAAGCCGGTAATTATGACGCTCCAAAACGTATCTATGAAAGTGTTATGAATTGGCTAGTAGAAGACTACTAAAAAACACGTACCTAAAAAGATACGTGAGAGCAACAAAAAAAGGCTTATGAAGTTTGGCGACCACTAAGCCTTTTAGGAAATAAAACTAAAACAAAATTAATAAAGCAGGCAAGCTATTATTAAAAGGGTTTTAGCAAAGTTTTTATAGTTTAATTTTATCAAAGTTAGACTATTGTGTCCATACGGAGAGCGGGAACTCTTAAAACTACAAAATAATTGGTATGTATAGTAAACAGCATTAAAAGGCAACAAGAAAAAATCAAAGAAGAAAGGAAATAGCATGGAATTAAAACGAATTGAAGAACTAGGATTTCAAGGGAATTTTCATGATGAATACTTACAAAGCGACTACCATAACAACGATTTAACCGAACAAGAAGAAAGTGATTTAAATTATTATGGTAGTACTATTTTAAGCCACTCAATCGAAGAAAATAGTTTAGGAGAAGTTTATAAAAAACTATTTCTTATGGGGAAAATCGCTGGTATTAAGCAGGAAAGAGCTAGAAAGGGTCAAAAATGATTTACCAAGAAATTAATTTACCAATCTGGGCTCAGTTAGTACTTATGGTGGTATTGATTATAGCATTACTTTTATTGTTCCATATTAAGCCCGTAGAGGACGTTGAAGAAGAGAATGATAAAATACCCGATAATCATGTTAGAGAGCGATACGGGGCTTATATTCAATCACAGGGACGATATTATAACTAAGAAAGAGAGGTTAAACTATGACGGTACAAAACTTACCTAAAAATGATAAGCGTGTACTAAGCCTTATCAAAACAGGGGCAGAGAACGCTATAACAGGCGCTGAAATCGCTAGTATCTCGGGGCTTGATAAAAGACTTGTACAGAAGATTATTAGCCGACTAATTACAAAATACGGTGTTCCTATTGTGGGGGTAAGAAGTGGTAGTAACCGAGGATATTTTATCCCCGCTAATAAAGCGGAACTAATGGACGGTACAAAGGCTTTTTATAATCAACTTCAAGATGAACAAAAGCGTCTTACTATTTTGGTGAACGCTGACCCAGCTATCTATACAGAGCTTATTAAAGAGCTTTTAGAGGGGGTGTAATATGGGAACATTTTCACCCGAGTTTGAGCAAGGTTTATTAGACCGTATAGACGTAGTAACCGATAAGAAGTTAGAGCTAGAAAAACGGCTACAGAAACAGACGGGCTTAATAAGCTCTAAAGAGCTGAAAGAGGAACTAGATATAACAGGCGCCACACTTACAAGTTGGGTTAAAAAGGGGCTTAAAGTTTACCAACCGCCTTTTGAGAGTAGCAAAAAACAATATTTTAGAGTGTCAGACGTGATTAATTTCTTAACTGTACGCTAGAAAGGAGCAATAATTGGCAGAGAAAAAGACTAAAACAAAAGTTTATTTTTGGTTGAAAGTTGATAAAAAGTTTTTTGAAAATGTTTTTATCAAGCGATTGAAAAATATGAATGGCGGGTATGCTATGACTGTTATTTATATTCGACTTATGCTAGAGAGTTTAGAAAGTGACTGTATTTTATACTATGACGGCTTTCTTGAAAGTTTAGTAGAAGAATTGGCTATTAAATTGGACGTATCAGAAGATGATATTAATATGACAATGGCCTATTTTACCAAGTGTGGGCTCATTCAAATTGATACCGAAGGAAATGCTGAACTACCACAGGCTAGAGCTATGTTGAAAAGCGAAACCAATTGGGCAAAATACAAGCGTGATGAAAGAGAAGCTGGACAAATTCCAACCAAATTGGACAATGTCCAACTAATGTCCAACCAATGTCCAACAGAGATAGATATAGAGAAAGAGATAGAACATAAGAGTAAGAGTAAGAATCAGAATAAGAATAATGCTTCTGCTGATTTTTCTGAAATTTATTCTTACTACCAACAAGAAATTGGTGTCTTATCCCCTAATCAAGCTGAACAACTAGCGGACTATATCAAACTAGATAACTTTGAACCAGAGTTATTGAAGCGTGCTATTGATAAAGCTTCTAACAATGCTAAGCGTTCCTTTGGTTATGTGAATTCTATTCTAAGGAATTGGAAACAAAACGGCATTACAACGCTTGTACAAGCTGAAGAAGAGGATAGGAAGTTCCATGAGTCTAAGCAACAACCTGCTAAAAGTGATATAGAAAGCACTATCCCAGATTTACCATTTTAGAAAGTGAGGTAAAAACATGATAAAGAACCCATTTGAGAACTTAAAAGACGTTGTAAAGCTTGAAGAGGTTTGTCCCGTCCATAACGTACACTTACAACAACTTGATAAGGTTCTTGTAATAGCAGGCGAAGCCAAACCAAGAAAGCCCGTCCCTTTTTGTCCCGAATGTGCCAAAGAGGAAATAGCTCAAAAGAGCCAAAGCGAACTTGAAAAACTCAAAAATAAAGAATTGTACGCAAATACTTACAACGTCTTGGAGCGTGATAGTACAATCCCTAAAGAGCTTAAAACGGCTACCTTTGACACTTTTATAGCAAATACACCAGAAGAGCGTCAGCTTTTAGCCTTTGCTAAACAGCAGGCGGACAAATATCTAAATGGCATGGTAGGAAATACGCTTATAACGGGCGGTACAGGCATTGGAAAGAGTCACCTAAGTATTTCTATTGCCAAAGCGATAAACGAGGGATACAGGGCAAAAAATGAGCCTAAGAGTGTGTTATTTATCAGCCCTACAGAAATCATTAAGGAAATCAAAGAGGGGTGGAATTATGGCAGAGGTGCCAAATTAACAGAAGCAGAAGCGGTTAAGCTATTGACTGAAGCTGACTACCTTATTCTTGATGACCTTGGGGCGAAGAATGCAACACTAAACCCTAAAAGCGATTGGGAACAAGACTTCTTATTCGATATTCTGAATAATCGAGAAAATACGATTATTAATACTAATCTAAGCGGGTCAGAGTTAAAGAAAGTCTATAATGAACGCAACGCAAGCCGTATCTTGAAAGGCTTAGAGGGTAACACCTTTAAAGCGCTTGGTATCAAAGATAAGCGTTACAGTATCCGAAACTTGAAATAAGACTTTTTTCCATTTTTGGAAAGCAAAAAATAAGGCTTTTTTGAGGTATTTGGTAACAAAAAGGGTAACAAATTTATCAAAAATACTAAAGAATACTATATTTTCAAGGATTTAGTTAACAATAGATTATTAATACCTAGAGTAATACAAGGAGAATAAGCATGAATAATGTAAAATCACACAACGAAATCAGACCATTAACAGTAGAAAAACTACAAAATTGGATTGAGGGAGAACGAGAACGATTTGAAATTTTATGTTTTGGTGTTTGGAATTGCTTGGATAACTTGCATGGTATGCTTGATGATAATGAGTTAAAGTACTATCCTAAAGAGCTTAGAAAACGAAAAAGAGTAGAATATGCAAAACTAATGAGACAGAGTAGAAAGGGAAGCTATGGAAACAAATAGGGATTTAATGACATTAGTTAAACAAGGGTATATTTTATATTCAAAAAATGGTACAATAGTAACAGAGAAAACACCAGATTTTGGTACACTTACATTAAGTTATCAAGGCGGAAAATTTACACACTTAACCGTTACGACAACTAAAAAATAGCGTCTATCTGAACAACAGAGGGCAATTCATTAAGCTTGTAATAGCTTTTTGAGTTGTCCTCTTTTTATTTTTTAAACAGAGAAGGAGTACGAAGAATGAAAAAAATTAATGAAGCAATCGCGGAATACGCTGAAGAAAAGCGAGCACGAAAAGAAGAATATCTTAAATTTGCAGCCTTGCAAATGAAATACCTTGAAAGTGATTATACTGGTAAAAGAGGCCATAAAGAAGCTATTGATAATAGACGCTTGGAGTATGAAGACGTAGACGCTTGGAGACAAAGCAAGTTACTTGAAAAGCTTGACGAAGTGGTGGTAAAGGAAAGAGCTAAATTTACAACAGAAGCACAAGTAACCGCTGATGATTTAGCTGAACTAACTTTATTGGAAAATCTCGAATTGACTGAAAAAGATTTAACTTATTATGTGAGCAAATACCAGAAAAAACCGCTTGCGCTTAAAAAGATAAAACAAATTTATCAAACAAAACCTCGAATTTTTGCTTTCCCAAAATTAAAAGAAGAGATTTTAAATGATTGGGAAGAACAAGCAAAAGAGGCAATTCGCTATATTACACAATTAGATTATACAAGAGGAGATGGAGCAGATTTGATTGTAGATAAAGCGGTTATGGACGCTAACAATAAGTATTTAGATGAGTATTTAACAGCTTATAATAATTATTAAACCCAAAGGAGTTACCGCCATGGATTTTCTAAAAGAAATCGATAAACAAAGCACCAAGAATAATGCTTATAAACTTCTAAAACAATACCGCCGTTTTTCTCGTATAGCTGGGGAAGAATACACGCCTAAACTTACACCTACTTATACGCTAGAACCTAAAACAGTTAGGAGTTATAACAGTGGTAGTAGTCAAACAGAAGCCCTAGTAACCAGACGTGTATCGGCTTGGAATGAAATGGAAGCTATTATGAAGGCTATCAATCGTGTTATTGACCCACTTGTAAGACAAGTTTTGATTGAGAAATATTGCAAGTGGCAAATTAGAACTGATTGTGAGATTTATATGGAGCTGGGTTATTCTGAAAGCGAGTTTTATCGAAAATTAGAACGTGGTGTTATTGAGTTCGCAGAAGCCTATCGTGGTGGTGAATTATTGGTGTTTTCTAGATAACAAAAAGGGTGCCCCAAAAATGGGACACCTTTTTAACCAGAAGATAAAAACAACACGCTTAATGCGTCGAAAATAATTATTTTTTATGACTTTATTTTACCATTTTACGGCTTTAATATCAAAAAAAAATAAAAACGTAGAAGTGACCCACCGCCTCCACAACGTAGTTGCTTCATGGGCGTTAGACCACTCCTACAAGGGTAGTATAACATAATAAATGATTTAGTTAAAGATATGTATTTAAGCAATTTAATTGGGTTTTTACGTATATAAGGGGGCAAAGGTGGTTACAGTTAAGAGGTTGGCGATAGAAGCTATTACAAAGCCTATGAAGTTAAAAGGGGTAACCAAAGCAGTAGCAAAATTGGACGGTGAGAGGCTTAATATAAACCTAGAAGCGTTATTTATAGAGTTTGAAAGCCAACGCCTAGAACTTGATAAGATAGCAGGAACAAAAGGGGGATACCGCTATTTTTTCCTTTGTCCAAGGTGTCAGAAGCGTTGTAGGGTGCTTTATAAACGAAACACGGGATATTATTGTGGAACGTGTCAGGGTATCCATAAGCAGACGTTAAACCGCAGTAAAACGGATTGTCAATATTATTGGGAGTTAGCACTAAAAGAAGCACGAAAAATAGACCCATATTATACGCCTAAACGTGGTGGTTACATGTTTGACGGCTTTCCTGAACGTCCTAAATATATGAGAATTAACACGTATTTAAAGCATTACAGACGCTTTCAGAAGTATGTTGCAAAAGGTGATAGTCTTTGGTTAAAAGGCTTCTAGTGGTTATATTTTGTATTGAAAACGATATTTTTATATAATTGGGGAAAGGTAGAAGTTATTATGACGTATGAATTTTACAAAGAAAATCCCAATGATAAAATTTGGTGGGTAGAGGTTACTGACCAAGTAGGTGTTCGCCAGTTTAGTTTTGATAAAAAGAAGATATACAATTTATTTGCTGATTATCCCCACAATATGACTGCTGAAGAAGTGGAAATTTTCGATAAAGAAAATCCATTCTGGGCCAACTTCTTTAAGTGGAGAAAGAAATAGAAAGCGGGATTTTGAGGATTAAAAATGAAAACATCTGTAGGATTATTATTAGACGCCCTATCTGAAATTGTCCCGAACTGGGATATCGAGGACGGGCTTTATAGTTCAGTTGTGAAAATGATTAAAGAATTGCCAAAGGAAGATGGCTATAGAATTATTTCGAAGGAAGATTTAAAACTATTTACAGAAGATGATAGTTCGAGAATACTCCGATACATTGAAGATAATCAAAGTAATCTACAGAAAGACCCATTTGAAATTGAATTAATGTTTTAGTTATACGCACAGCACCTAGCACTATCTTAATTGAAGGCGTGGAAGAGTTCACACCCGATATTACAGATTTAAACCCGCTCAAATTTGAGCAGGTTGGCTATTGCTCATTTTTGAGTAATAGCTTTTTTTATTTTTGGGGTGTAGTTATAGCTACACCCTACAAGCGTACCCTTAAGTAAGGTTGTAAGTAATGGCATTTTAACTTTGCTTAACAATTTTATGAAGCAAAAAAAGTAACGTCCCAAAATGGACGCTACTTTGTAAGTACACTTTTACTCAAAAATGAGTAAAAGACAAAAGAAAAAGCGAAAATCGCTCCAAAATACCCAACACGGAAATGATAATCGCTAAATAATTGGTAAAGAGGGCGTAAGCCCTTTTACACACCTATTTTAACATAAACAAGCGTAGTTGTAACTACCCTTGTGTTTACTTTTGTTGCTCAAAAATGAGCAACAAAAAGAAGCGCAGAAGTTGAACAACAAAAGTTTAAATTGGGATTAATCATGTTAGCCCTTGATATCCTATATAAGTTAGTTGAACTACTTAAACGCTTCTAAAACAGCTACAGGCGAGGCGAGAAATCTCCCTCACTTGTATTTTTATTTTAACATAAAGGCGTGTAGTTTCAACTACATACCACTTACTTTTTTCCGATTTTGGGAGAAAGTATTTAAGGGTGTAGTTATAGCTACACCCTTACTTTTAGACATTTTTGTCGAAAAGTAAAATGCTTATGGGTGTACTTTCAGGTACGCCTGTACTTTTGCTCAAATTTGAGCGGAAGATACACAAAAAGCGCAAGCCTGAAAGTCAGCAAACAAAAGGCAAGCGCTAGGTCAAACATAGGACAAAGAAAGAGCAGACAACTCTTTCTTCTGCTCCTATTATATCATAAAAACCTAGAATCAAAAGAACTTGAATTTAGACTTGGTTAATGTGTATTATTTATAAGTTAAAACAATAGATTTTTTTGCTACTTTACGAATAAATAAGTAAAGGAGATATGGTTATGTTATATTATGATGAATTTAAAGAGGCAATCGAACGTGGTTATATAAAGGGAGATACTGTTCAGATTGTAAGAAAGAATGGGATAGTATTTGATTATGTTCTCCCTAATGAGCCTATAAAACCTTACGAGGTGGTTACCACTGAAAAGGTAGCAGACGTTTTGGAAGAGCTAAAAGAATGGTAGAAAGGCAACAAAAAAAGAACCTCAAAAAACAGCCCGACCAAGGAAGTTTAAATAAGGTTCTATAGTGGGAACGGGAGTGCTCCCCCGAACATTTTCATTATATCATAAAAGCACCCGTTAAGGTGCTTTTTTCTTGCCTGCTGAACTCGTAAAATTTGTTAAGATATGTTTAGATTTTTGTTTAGAAACATTTTTTCTAAAATTGTTTGTAATAAATGATTTTTACTTTGCTATATGCAATTGTAGCCCTTAAGTGTGCTATTTCATGTATATACAATAGTAGAAAGAGAACTTGGGTAAATAATCTGATAAGAGATTATAAGGCGTAAAGCCCTTGATATGAAAGCATTCTAGGCTAGTCCCTAGGGTGCTTTTTTTGAATTTGTTACCCTTTTTGTTATCAGTTTGGAGAAATTCTGTTTTCGTTCAATTTGTGGTATGATTAGTAGTAAGTATTATATTTTGTAAAGGGGGCTTTTATGAAAGCAGCAGAACGCCGTCAAAAAATTATTGATATTTTGAGTCAGACGCAAGTTCCCATTTCAGCAAGTGTTTTAGCAGGTCAACTTGGTGTGAGTCGCCAAATTATTGTAGGAGATGTGGCTTTGTTGAGAGCAGCTAATCATGATGTCATTTCTACGCCACGAGGTTATGTCTTATCTCAGGCACTTTACTCACACCAGTTTATCGGGAAAATTGCTTGTCAACACGGTCCAGAGCATACTAAAGAA
Organism: Streptococcus sp. KCJ4932; assembly: GCF_004352745.1. Taxonomy (NCBI): domain Bacteria; kingdom Bacillati; phylum Bacillota; class Bacilli; order Lactobacillales; family Streptococcaceae; genus Streptococcus; species Streptococcus sp. KCJ4932. The sequence continues at coordinate 9,089 of NZ_SJWW01000020.1, forward strand.
GAATTGGAGAGTGTCATCTCAAAAGGTGGCATTATGGTTGATGTGGAAGTTGAACATCCAATTTATGGGATGCTGACAGCACCTCTTAATATCAAAAGTCAGGAAGATATTGATAACTTTATGGAGAAGGTTGAACATTCAAATGCTACACTCCTTTCATCTTTAACGGATGGTATTCATACACATACCTTGTCATGTCATTCAAAAGATGAATTTGAAGAAATCAAATCTGACTTGTCTGATAAGGGCTTGCTTTTGAAATCAAATTAAAACAGCTACAGGTGTCTTGACACCTGTTCTTTTTTTCTTTATAATAGGCTAGGTCAGTTAGCTACTTTCAAAAAAACGTGTGTATTGCTTGTTAGTTAATTGATTAAAGCTATCGTCATACCTGAGTGATAATTGGGGATCATTCAGGTATTATCATATATAAAAGGAGTTGTCATATGAGACGTCATCAAACTAAGTCTCTTGCTTTTACAGCTATTTTAGTTGCCTTTGGGATTTTAATTCCTATGGTTATGCCGGTTAAGGTTGTCATCGGTCCAGCTTCATTTACACTAGCTAGTCATGTGCCAGTCTTTATGGCTATGTTCATTTCACCACAAGTGGCTGTTTTAGTCGCTTTGGGAACAAGTCTTGGATTCTTGTTAGCTGGTTTTCCAATTGTCATCGTTTTGCGAGCTGTATCGCATTTGTTGTTTGCAGTAGTTGGTGCTGTCATGATTAAAAAACGCCCATCACTGCTTGAAAAGCCAATTTTGACATTTGGATTAGCTATTTTCTTAAATATTTTACATGGTTTAGCAGAATTCATCGTTGTTCTTGCTTTAACAGCTGGTGCACATACAGGAGCAGCTTATATTTGGTCTTTGGTAGGCTTGATTGGGTTAGGTTCTCTCGTTCATGGAACAATTGATTTTTACATTGCGTATTTCCTTTGGAAATTCTTACGTGATAAAGTTGGCGTTGATTTTTCAGTTGATGCTAAATAGAGTGAAAGGAGTGTTAAATCACTCCTTTTTTGGTGAGCTTTTTTTCTTGAAAAGTGGGGATGTAAAAAAGTGAAAAGTTTTACATTTTGTGTCACTCTCTTTTAAGTAAATTGTGATAAAATATAAAACGAAGCTTTTAATTGTGAGGAAAGAATGTCAGTTAAGAAGAGATTGAGCAAAATCAAAATTGCCAAAAAAACAACCAGTATTACAAAACGTATTTATTTGATTTTTGCAGTTATCGTCGTCTTATTTTCAATTATTATTTTAAGATTGGCACAGATGCAAATTTTAAATAAATCTTTTTACGATGATAAGTTAAATTCATCAACTACCTACAAGGTAACGTCCTCAAGTCCTCGTGGTCAAATTTTTGATGCCGCAGGCAATCTATTAGTATCAAATAATGTTAAACAGGTCGTTGCTTTCACACGTAGTAATACCATCACTGCTGAGGAAATGAAAAACTTGGCAAAAACGCTATCGACCTTGGTTGATTTTACAGAAACAAATGTTACAACACGTCAGAAAAAGGATTATTATTTAGCTGATTCAGACACTTATGCTAAGGTAGTCAAGAGTCTTCCAAATAATCAAAAATATGATAATTATGGTAATAACTTAACAGAATCAAAAGTTTACGCCAATGCTGTCAAGGCTGTAACGGATGATGAGATTAATTATTCAGAAGACGAATTGAAGTTGGTGTACATTTTCAGTCAGATGAATGCTGCCTCAACTTTCAGTACGGTTAACTTGACGACTGGTGATTTGACAGACGAGCAAATTGCTTATATCACAGCTAATCGTTCAAAATTATCAGGTATTTCAATTGCGACTGATTGGGATCGTCAAACATCAACAGGTTCTCTATCAACCCTTATTGGTACAGTTTCTTCAAAACAATCAGGTTTGCCAGCTGAAGAGGCAGAAGAATATCTAGCTAAAGGTTATTCGATGAATGACCGTGTCGGAACATCTTATCTTGAAAAAGCTTATGAAGATGATTTGCAAGGAACACACACAATTCGTGAAATCACTACCGATAAAAATGGTAACGTTGTGGCAGATGATGTTACTAGCGAAGGTAAAGCTGGTAAGAATTTGAAGTTGACTGTTAACTCTGATTTTCAATCAGGTGTTGAAAATATTTTGAATCAGTATTACGGAGCCTCAATCGCTGCTGGTTTTGCTACTTATTCTGAAGGGGCTTATGCGGTGGCTTTGAATCCTAAGACAGGTGCTATTTTAGCCATGGCAGGTTTGTCACATGAAACTGGTTCGTCAACAACAACTCTAGACGCTCTTGGAACAATTAATGACCTCTTTGTTCCAGGGTCAGTTGTCAAAGCTGCAACTATCAGTTCAGGTTGGGAAAATAATGCGATTTCTGGTAACCAAGTTATTGCCGACCAGTCAATCAATCTTGCTGGCTCTCCAGCCATTAAATCGTGGTTCACAGGTAGTGGGGCAACGAATATCACAGCTGTTCAAGCCCTTGAGTACTCTTCAAATACTTACATGGTTCAAGTTGCTCTTAAAATGATGGGGCAAGAATATTATTCTGGAATGGCACTTGCCACAACTGGAACAAAAGAAGCTATGGAAGAACTTCGTGCTACCTATGCCGAATATGGTTTAGGAACAAGCACTGGAATGGATTTGCCAGAAACAACGACTGGTTACCTCTCAGAAGATTACAGCCCTGGTAATGTCTTAACAGAAGCCTTCGGTCAGTACGATTCTTACACACCAATGCAACTTGCTCAGTATGCTGCAACAGTCGCAAATGGTGGTAACCGTGTTGCGCCACACATTGTCGATAGTGTCTATGATAATGATGGCACAACAGGACTTGGCAACTTGTCTAAAACGATTGATACTAATGTTTTAAACAAAGTTAATATTTCAAGCGATGAAATGGCTCTTCTTCAACAAGGTTTCTATCAAGTGGTAAATAGTACAAGTGGTTATGCTACTGGTACCCACATGCGTGGAAATGTCACTATCGCTGGTAAAACAGGTACTGCCGAAACTTACAAAGAAGATGGTAATGGTAATGTTGTGACAACAGTAAACTTGAGTGTTCTTGCTTACGATTACTCAAAAAATGATGATTCTAAAATTGCGGTTGCGGTTATCATCCCTCACTTGACAAGTGATGATAATCACCCTAACCAATTAATTGCGCGTGACATTATTAACTTGTACATGTCAACATACGCTAATAAATAAAAGAGAAGTTCGAGTCGGCGAAGGTCGGCTCGTGACTTTATCAGAAGAAAGGAGAAAAAATGCTTTATCCAACACCGATTGCAAAGCTAATTGATAGTTTTACAAAGTTACCAGGAATCGGGATTAAAACGGCGACGCGTTTGGCGTTTTACACGATTGGTATGTCTGATGAAGACGTGAATGAATTTGCTAAAAACTTGTTGGCTGCAAAACGAGAATTAACTTATTGTTCAGTGTGCGGGAATTTGACTGATGAAGATCCTTGCCAAATTTGTAATGATCAGACACGTGATCGTTCAGTGATTTTGGTGGTTGAGGATTCAAAAGATGTCTCAGCTATGGAAAAAATCCAAGAATATCACGGACTTTATCATGTCTTACACGGGCTTATTTCACCGATGAATGGTGTCGGTCCTGATGATATTAATTTGAAGTCATTGATTACACGTTTGATGGATAGTGAGGTTAGTGAGGTTATTATTGCAACCAACGCCACCGCAGATGGTGAAGCAACATCTATGTATATCTCACGTGTCCTAAAACCTGCAGGAATCAAAGTAACACGCTTGGCGCGTGGATTAGCGGTAGGTTCAGATATCGAATATGCCGATGAAGTTACCCTACTTCGTGCCATCGAAAACCGAACAGAATTGTAGGATACGAGAAAAGCAGCGGAAGGCTGCTTTTTTCTTTGTCATCTTTTCTTCCATCTAATGCCCAATCTTGTTTGAAAGGCGGCTTCTTTTGTGGTATGATAATTAGGAAATTGTAATAGAAAAGGAATTGAACTTGAACTGAGATTTGGCTTATTTTGTGAGGCTTCTTGGTTCGATGAAAAATGTTATTAAGTATATTAAAACTTGGTACCTTTTTTCTGTTCAGGTAATTAAAGTTTATGGCAAAAGAAACGCTTGTTTTACTTTATGGTGGACGTTCTGCGGAACGTGAAGTATCTGTTTTATCAGCTGAAAGCGTCATGCGTGCGATTAATTATGATAAATTCTTTGTGAAAACTTACTTCATCACAAAATCTGGTGATTTTATTAAAACACAAGAATTCTTTAGCAAACCTGCTGATGATGAAAAATTGATGACTAACGACACAGTTGTTGAAAGTCAAAAAATTAAACCAAGTGATATTTATGAACCTGGCGCAGTAGTATTCCCAGTTCTTCACGGACCAATGGGTGAAGACGGTTCTGTCCAAGGCTTCCTTGAAGTTCTTAAAATGCCTTATGTTGGAACTAACATTTTGTCATCAAGTGTTGCAATGGACAAAATTTCAACAAAACATGTCCTTGAATCTGCAGGAGTTCCACTTGTTCCTTACGTGACTTATGTTGAAGGTTCTGATTTTGATGCAGCCGTAGCAGAAGTAAATGACAAATTGACATACCCTGTCTTTGTTAAACCAGCTAACATGGGTTCTTCAGTAGGTATCTCAAAAGCTGAAGATGAAGCAGCACTTCGCTCAGCTATTGATTTTGCCCTTAAATATGATAGCCGTATTCTTATTGAAACTGGTGTCAATGCGCGTGAAATCGAAGTTGGTATTTTAGGAAATGCTGACGTGAAAACAACACTTCCTGGTGAAGTTGTTAAAGACGTTGCTTTCTATGATTACGATGCTAAATACATCGATAATAAAATTACTATGGATATTCCAGCACATATCGATAGCGACATTATGGAAGAAATGCGTGCTTATGCAACAACAGCCTTCCGTGCTATCGGCGGATGCGGATTGTCACGCTGCGATTTCTTCTTGACTGAAGAAGGGAATGTTTACCTTAACGAATTGAATACAATGCCTGGTTTCACACAATGGTCAATGTATCCACTTCTATGGGAAAACATGGGACTTGCTTATTCTGATTTGATTGAAAAATTAGTTGAGTTGGCTAAAGAGATGTTTGAAAAACGCGAAAGCCATTTGATTTAAAAATGAAAAGCACCGTTAGGTGCTTTTTTGCTGCAAAAAAATACCTCAGAGATGGGATAACTCTCTGAGGTTTTTGATTTATAAATTAGCAAGCTTGTGTAGTTCAGGGATGCGCTGCAACCTTGGAACAACAATCATGATGACGATAATACGAATTGGAATTTCAAAGATTTTTAACCAGCGACCTGCTAGATATTGTGCCCAAAATGGAACGTGAAAATAAATCTGAACAAGCAGTGGTGTGAAGATAAAAGTACTAATCAGCATGGTAACAAGTACTGCCAGAGTGACGTGAAGCCAATCTTTTTTATTTGACCATTTGAGCTCTTTTCCATAGAAGAAAAGTCCATAAAAAAATCCTTGAACAGCTTCCATCAAAGTCCACCAGATAATAAAGTTTCCTTGACCGCTTAAGAGATTATCAACGACATCAAGAATGGCAAAACTAATAAATCCCCAAATAGGACCAGCAACCATTCCGATAATAGTATTGACAATGAAAGTAAAGCTTACGACCAACTGTTCTGGAATGACCGGAATAGAAAATTTTCCAACAATGAATGCCAGTGCAATTAGCATAGCTAGGGTCACGAGTCGCTTTGATGTGAGTTTTGGTGTTTGAAAAATGTTTTTCATTTTTTGCTCCTTTTTACATTTGAAAACTGGAGCTGTTAAAAAATAACAGCGGATGCAACGATTCACCGCGCAAATTGCTTCGTTGTGTGACGACATCCCATTCACACACACTTGACGCGAATCATCTACTCTGTGTAAGGTTTTATCTCCTTACAGGTTTATTGTATCACAAAAAAGATTCTTTAGAATCTAACTTGGAAAATAAATGAAAATGATTGCGTAAAAAGTTTGAAAATTCTGAAATTAGTCGTATAATGAAGCTGTAAAAATCAAAGGCTTTGCTGATAAAAAGCTTTTTAGTTAAGGAGAAAATGATGGAAAAACTAACTGATTTTTCAAAACAACTTAGTAAATGGTTTACCTTGGTTGTTATTATTTGGGCTTTCTTTAATTATCTCTTCCCTCAGACTAGTACCTGGGTTATCCCTAATACATCGTATTTGTTGGGAATTATTCTTTTTGGGATGGGGCTGACACTTCAGACTGAAGATTTTGTTCGTATTTCTAAACGTCCAATTCCTGTCATTCTAGGTACAGTGGCACATTATATTATTATGCCAAGTTTAGCTTGGCTTTTATGTCATCTTTTTCATTTAACAGGAGCAACAGCAGCTGGTGTCATTTTAGTTGGTTCTTGTCCTAGTGGAACGTCTTCTAGTGTAATGGCTTTTTTGTCAGGAGGAGATGTTGCTTTGGATGTTTCTATTGAAATTCTTTCAACACTTCTTGCACCAATTATGCTTCCTTTATTGTTATCGATTTTAGCAGGGCAATTTATTGCTGTACCAGCAGCAAGTCTTTTTCTTTCAACTTTAAGAATTGTTGTAGTGCCAATCATTTTAGGGGTGTTAGTTCATACACTTTTAGGTAAAAAAATCAATGCCATTATTCAGTTGATGCCTTTAATCTCACAAGTAGCGATTCTTTTGATTATTGGAGCTGTTGTTTCTGCTAACCATGCTAATATTTTTACAACAGCAACAGCTTTAGTTATTCCTGTTGTTATGTTACACAATCTTTGTGGTTATGGGCTTGGTTTTGTCTTTTCAAAACTTCTTCATTTGAAAGAGCCACAACAAAAAGCTATTACATTTGAGGTGGGAATGCAGGACTCAAGTTTAGGTGCAACTTTAGCAATGAAGTATTTTGTTCCGCAAGCAGCTATTCCTTCAACAATTTTTTCAATTTGGCATAATATTTCTGGATCGATTTTATCTTCATGGTGGAAGAATCATTCTAAGGTCCATAAGGAAAATGCTTGAGAGCACTTTATTTTGTGATATAATAAGAGGAGCCAAAAGGCTCTTTTTATAATGGAGATAATAAAAAATGAAACTTAATTTACATGAAGTCGCCAAGGTGGTTGGCGCAAAGAACACTATTTCGGATTTTGATGACGTTCCTCTGAGACAAATTGAATTTGATAGTCGCAAGATTGAAAAAGGCGATTTGTTCTTACCTCTAAAGGGTGCGCGTGATGGACATGACTTTATTGAAACAGCTTTTGAAAATGGAGCAGTTGCAACTTTTTCAGAGCGCGAAGTAGAAGGGCATCCTTATATTTTAGTTGACGATTGTTTAGAAGCTTTCCAAGCTCTAGCAAGTTATTATCTTGAAAAACAACGCGTTGATGTGATTGCAGTAACAGGGTCAAATGGTAAAACAACAACCAAAGACATGATTGCTGCGGTACTTTCAACAGAATATAAAACATACAAAACACAAGGTAATTACAATAATGAAATTGGTTTACCTTATACAGCACTTCACATGCCAGATGATACAGAAAAAATTGTCCTTGAAATGGGACAAGATCACATGGGTGATATTCATCTCTTGTCAGAACTGGCTAAGCCACATATCGGTGTTGTGACTTTGATTGGTGAGGCTCACTTGGAATTCTTTGGCAGCCGTGAGAAAATTGCCAAAGGTAAACTTCAAATCGTTGACGGTATGGACTCAGATGGTATTTTGATTGCACCGGCTGATCCAATTGTTGATCCATATTTGCCAGAAAGTCAAATGGTTATTCGTTTTGGTGATGGTGCAGAAATCTCTGTAAATGATTTGCAAGAAAGCAAAGACTCTTTGACCTTTACAACAAATGTTATCAATCGACCAATTACACTTCCTGTACCAGGAAAATACAATGCTACAAATGCCATGGTAGCAGCTTATGTTGGTAAGTTATTGGCGATTTCAGATGATGATATTGTTGAAGCCTTAGAAAACATCGAATTAACACGTAACCGCACAGAATGGAAAAAAGCGGCTAATGGTGCAGATATCCTGTCAGATGTCTACAATGCTAACCCAACAGCAATGCGTTTGATTTTAGAAACATTCTCTAAAATTCCTGCTAATGAAGGCGGTAAAAAAATCGCTGTGCTTGCTGATATGAAAGAATTAGGTGAGCAATCTGTCGAACTTCACAAGCGCATGATTATGAGTTTGTCACCTGAAACATTAGACACTCTTATTTTCTACGGTGAAGACATTGCTGAACTGGCGCAACTTGCTAGTCAAATGTTCCCACTAGGTAAAGTTTATTACTTTAAGAAAACAGCTGATGAAGATCAATTTGATGACATGCTAAAAACAGTTCAAACTGTTTTACAACCAGCTGACCAAATCTTACTGAAAGGTAGTAATTCAATGCATCTCGCTAAAGTTGTAGAAGCATTGGAAAACTAGTGAGGTGGAGATGGTAGAGAAAAGTGTTAAGGAGGAGGTTCTATCTTCAAAATCTCTTTATCGAATCTTATATTTTCTTGAATTTGGCTTGGTATTTTTAGTTTGGTTCTTAAAGCGCTACCCGTTTTCAACGGAGATATTTCTTTTTTCGACTAGTTTGGCTATTGTAGGTGGTATTGTTATCTATCTCTATTATTTTATTAGGTCGGGTTGGTCAGTTGAAAAAATATTAGCTGGGATATTTGCTTTAGCTTTCTTGGTTATTCTGCCTATATCAAACTACATGGAGACATCTGTAGATGATATGATTATGATAATGTTGTTCTTGTTATCTGTTAGCGTTGATAAAGATGACAAGCAACTTTTATCAGCTATGTTTTGTTTAAAATTAATTGTAGCTATTTCAGTACTATTAGCTTACAATGGGCATTTTATTCAAGATATGATGATGTATCGTGCTGAAAAAGATATGATTCGTCACTCATATGGTTTTATGCATCCAAATTCATTAGGAATGTACCTGATTTCACTTCTGTTTGATTTTTCATTAATTAAAAAATCTTACCATTCTGTTAGTGGTTTAATCATGCTATTAGCAGCGTTACTTATTTTTGCAGTTACAGATTCGAGAACGGCTTTTCTAATTGCAAGTGGTGTTATTCTTGCTTACTTCTTGAAGCCGATTTTATTAAAAGTCACGATTCCTGGTTATGCTATTATACCTGCTGTTCTCATTTTATTTGGTTTAGGAATTGGGCTACCATATTTTTATAATGCGGATAGTACACTTTATCAAGTGCTAAATCATTTATTTACTGGACGACTTGGCATCGGTCATGCGTATCTAGAGCAATTTGGCCTCGATTGGATGCCAAGAAATATTCCAACTTTTACCGAAATCAATGGCCAACCGATGTATGATGATAGTTTTTATATTGATTCGCTTCTACGTCAAGGTATTTTACTCTTTAGCTTGTATCCCATTTTTTTGATGGTAGAGCTTAGAGGGAAAAAGTTTACGCTTTTCCACACATTTCTCTTCTTAATTACCTTCTTTATTAATATCATGGAACACTACGGCGCTAACATAGGAATCTGCACTATCTTATTGCTGAATTATTTTGCGGTTTCTGGTGATAAGCTAGAGGAGAAATATTGAAATAGCGTTTAATTTTCGTTATAATAATAGAGTTATGGGAGTCCATGGCTCTATTTTTGTATTGCAGTGAAAAAGGAGTGGACCAATGTAGCCACTATAATCGTTAATGAGTGATACGTTTTTAAAGAGATAATTAAGATTAATAAGGAAATAAAATGACAATTCAAGATGACATTAAAAAACGTCGTACCTTTGCCATCATCAGTCACCCGGATGCTGGTAAAACGACAATTACAGAGCAATTACTTTATTTTGGTGGAGAAATCCGTGAAGCAGGTACCGTAAAAGGTAAAAAAACAGGTAACTTTGCTAAATCTGACTGGATGGATATCGAAAAACAACGTGGTATCTCTGTTACATCTTCAGTGATGCAATTTGACTACGCTGGTAAACGTGTGAATATCCTTGATACGCCAGGGCACGAGGACTTCTCTGAAGATACTTACCGTACGCTTATGGCTGTGGATGCTGCGGTTATGGTTGTCGATTCGGCCAAAGGTATCGAAGCACAAACTAAAAAACTATTTGAAGTTGTAAAACACCGTAACATTCCAGTTTTCACTTTTATTAACAAACTTGACCGTGATGGTCGTGAACCACTTGACCTTTTGGAAGAATTGGAAGAAGTGCTTGGTATTGCAAGTTATCCAATGAACTGGCCAATCGGTATGGGTAAATCATTTGAAGGGCTTTACGACTTGTACAACAAACGTTTGGAACTTTACAAAGGTGATGAACGTTTTGCAGCACTTGAAGATGGTGACAAGTTATTTGCTAACAACCCATTTTACCAACAAGTTTTGGAAGATGTTGAATTGCTTGAAGAAGCAGGAAATGAATTCTCAGAAGAAGCTATCTTATCTGGTGATTTGACACCAGTATTCTTCGGTTCTGCCCTTACAAACTTCGGTGTGCAAACTTTCCTAGATACTTTCTTGAAATTTGCACCAGAACCACATGGTCACAAAACAACTGAAGGTAATGAAATCGACCCTTACGATAAAGATTTCTCAGGATTTGTCTTCAAAATCCAAGCTAATATGGACCCACGTCACCGTGACCGTATTGCCTTTGTTCGTATCGTATCAGGTGAATTTGAACGTGGAATGAGCGTTAACCTAGCACGTACGAAAAAATCAGTGAAATTATCAAACGTGACACAATTTATGGCTGAATCACGTGAAAATGTTGAAAATGCCGTTGCTGGTGATATTATCGGGGTTTACGATACAGGAACTTACCAAGTTGGTGATACCTTGACTGTTGGTAAAAACAAATTCGAATTTGAACCACTACCAACCTTCACACCAGAATTGTTCATGAAAGTTGCTGCTAAAAACGTCATGAAACAAAAATCATTCCACAAAGGGATTGAACAATTGGTGCAAGAAGGGGCTATTCAATTGTACAAAAACTACCAAACAGGCGAATACATGCTTGGTGCGGTAGGTCAATTGCAGTTTGAAGTTTTCAAACACCGTATGGAAAATGAATACAACGCTGAAGTTGTCATGACGCCAATGGGTAAAAAGACTGTTCGTTGGATTAAACCAGAAGATCTTGATGAACGCATGTCTTCAAGCCGTAATATATTGGCTAAAGACCGTTTCGACCAACCCGTTTTCCTTTTCGAAAACGACTTTGCACTTCGTTGGTTTGCGGATAAATACCCAGATGTTGATTTGGAAGAAAAAATGTAATAATAAAAAGTCTGAGCACTGCTCAGGCTTTTTTGCTTATCAGCATAAAAAAACAGCCCTGACGAATCAGAACTGTTTTTTTGAGATTATGAAAAAGAAAAGTTTTAGGATGTTTACATTTTATCTGTTATACCTTAAAGAAAACTTAAAAATCGTCAAAAAAAGCGCCAACAACTTTTTTACAGAATATTTAAATAATTGACACTATGAAAACGTGTTATTCATATTAAATGAAACTGTTTCCTATCTTTTTGACCTAGAATGTGTTACACTAGTTAGGTTGTTAAACAACGAAACTAAAGTTTAATAAGGCAGCTTCGCACTGCCTTTTAGAAAAGAGAAAAATTTGAAATTTACAGAACTTAACTTATCGGAAGCAATCCTTGCTGCTGTTGAAAAAGCTGGCTTTGTTGAGCCATCTCCAATCCAAGAATTGACAATTCCTTTGGCATTGGAAGGTAAGGATGTTATCGGACAAGCGCAAACTGGTACAGGGAAAACAGCTGCCTTTGGTCTACCAACATTGGATAAAATTGATACAAGTCGTAATCTTGTCCAAGCCTTGGTTATTGCTCCAACACGTGAATTAGCGGTTCAAGGTCAAGAAGAATTGTTCCGTTTTGGTCGTGAAAAAGGAGTTAAAGTCCGTTCAGTTTACGGCGGTTCAAGCATTGAAAAACAAATCAAAGCCCTTCGCTCAGGTGCACATATCGTTGTTGGTACACCAGGACGTTTGCTTGATTTGATTAAACGTAAAGCTTTAAAACTTGAACACGTAGAAACATTGATTCTTGATGAAGCAGATGAAATGCTTAACATGGGATTCTTAGAAGATATCGAAGCTATTATCAGTCGTGTACCTGAAACACGTCAAACGCTTCTTTTCTCAGCTACTATGCCTGAAGCTATCAAACGTATCGGGGTTAAATTCATGCAAAATCCTGAACACGTTAAAGTGGCTGCTAAAGAATTGACAACTGATCTTGTCGATCAATACTACATTCGTGTTAAAGAACAAGATAAATTTGATACAATGACTCGTCTGATGGATGTTGACCAACCAGAATTGTCAATCGTTTTTGGACGTACAAAACGTCGTGTTGATGAATTGACACGTGGTTTGAAATTGCGTGGTTACCGTGCAGAAGGTATTCACGGTGACCTTGACCAAGGCAAACGTCTTCGTGTCCTACGTGATTTCAAAAATGATAACATCGATATCTTGGTTGCAACTGACGTAGCTGCTCGTGGTCTTGATATTTCAGGTGTTACACACGTTTATAACTACGATATTCCTCAAGATCCAGAAAGCTATGTACACCGTATCGGACGTACTGGACGTGCAGGTAAACACGGTCAATCTATTACTTTTGTTGCTCCAAATGAAATGGGTTACTTGTCAATCATTGAAAAATTGACTAAAAAACGCATGAAAGGTTTGAAACCAGCAACTGCTGATGAAGCCTTCAAAGCTAAGAAAAAAGTTGCTCTTAAGAAAATTGAACGTGACTTTGCTGATGAAACTATCCGTAATAACTTTGATAAATTCAAAGGCGATGCGGTTAAATTGGCTGCAGAATTCACACCAGAAGAGTTGGCTTTATACATCTTGAGCTTGACAGTTAAAGATCCTGAAACTCTTCCAAAAGTTGAAATTGCGCGTGAAAAACCATTACCATTCAAACCTTCAGGTGGTGGCTTTAACAACCGTAAAGGTGGACGTGGAAATAATGGCCGTGGACGTGATAACCGCCGCGGCGGACGTGATCGCAAACGTGATGACCGTGACAACGGCTACCGCGATTTCAAACGCACATCATCTAAGAACAAACGTGATTTCCAAAATAAAGATAACAAACGCCCACACCGCACATCAAGCGAGAAGAAAAATGGATTTGTTATCCGTAACAAAGGGGAAAGATAAAAGTAAAACGCACTCTGCTTGAGCAGGGTGCGTTTTTGGTTAAGCTTTGTGTTCGTTAATATAATCGAGTTTTTGTTGTCGTGTTTTTTGTTTAAAATAGCTTTCTGCGGACATGGCGGCTTCTTTGCTATCAAAACTTTCTTGGTAAATGAGTTTGACAGGTAAGCGGCTTTTTGTGTATTTAGCGCCTTTACCTGCATTATGCGTTTTGATGCGGCGTTCTACATCAGTAGTGTAGCCAGTGTAGAGCGTACCGTCTGCGCACACAACTACGTACATATAAGCTCTTTTAGTCTTTCTTTCCGTTTTTTCCATAATAGATTTCAAAAATATCGTCGGTATACTCGCCATTTTCTTTGTGAACAAAGAGTGGCGGAAGGATTTTGAGACCATCGGTTGAACCATCTTTGATGGCTTCAATAAGTAACATATTAGCATCTTTTCCCATTTTTGGGTAAACAAATTGGATGCGTTTTGGTGCTAGATTGTAGTGTCTCATGGTATCGATGATGTCTAGAAAACGATCAGGCCGGTGAACCATGGCGATACGACCATTTGATTTTAAAGCGTGTCGTGCAATGTCACAGATTTCTTCAAGGTTTGTTGTGATTTCGTGTCGAGCCAGAAGGTAATGTTCAGACACATTTTTCTTAGAAGTCTCTGAAACCTTGAAATAAGGAGGATTGCAGAGAATTAAGTCAACACCAGTTCGAGGGACATGATTAAGCAGATTTTTTAAATCATCGTTAATCATCTGGACTTGGTCTTCTAGGTGGTTCAAGTGAATTGAACGCTCTGCCATGTCAGCTAAGCGCTCCTGAATTTCAACTTCGATAATTGGCGCTTTAGTGCGGGTGCTGGCAAAAAGTCCAACGGCACCATTTCCAGAGCAGAGGTCAACAATCAAGCCACGTGATGGGATTTTTGGAAAACGTGACAAGAGGACACTGTCGATAGAATAGCTGAAAACCTCTCTGTTTTGAATAATTTTTACATCTGTCGAAAAGAGCTGATCAATACGCTCACCTTCTTTTAAAATTGATTTAGTCATGACATTTATTATAGCAGATTTTGCGTGTTCTCACTAGCGAGGTCGTTAATTTTTACTTTCTAAAACCGCTTAAGCATGGTACAATGTAAGGTAATGAGAAAAAAAGGAGTAAATCTGTGTTTTATACTTATTTACGCGGGCTAGTGGTTTTCCTTCTTTGGATTATCAATGGTAATGCCCATTATCACAATGAAGACAAAATTTTGAGCAAAGATGAAAACTATATTTTGGTTGCACCACACCGTACATGGTGGGACCCTGTTTATATGGCTTTCGCTGCTCGTCCAAAACAATTCATTTTCATGGCTAAAAAGGAATTGTTCACAAATCGTATCTTTGGTTGGTGGATTCGCATGTGTGGTGCTTTTCCAATTGACCGTGAAAATCCTGGTCAAAAAGCTATCAAATATCCGATTAACATGTTGAAAAAAAGTAATCGTTCACTTGTCATGTTTCCAAGTGGAAGTCGTCACTCAACAGATGTTAAAGGTGGGGTAGCCGTCATTGCTAAAATGGCAAAAGTTAAAATCATGCCAGTTGTTTACGCAGGACCAATGCAATTAAAAGGTCTTTTGACTGGTGAACGTGTTGACATGAACTTTGGTAACCCAATTGATATTTCTGATATCAAACGTATGAATGACGAAGGTATTGAAGAAGTTGCTAACCGTATTCAAACTGAATTTGATCGTTTGGATACTGAAAATGCGACTTATCATACCGATAAAAAACCAAATCCATTGACATACATTTATCGTGTTCCACTTGGTTTGGTAGCTATTGTCGTTGTTCTTTTGACATTACTCTTTAGCTACATTGCAAGCTTTGTCTGGGATCCTGATAAACACCGTAAAATGAAATAAATAAAAAAGCTCGGATCTTCCGAGTTTTTTTCGAATAATTAAGTAAGGGCTCCCCAGGAGCCTTTTTCTAATGCTTAAAAGGTGAGGTAATAGGATGATTGAAGAGATGAAAGAAAGACTTTTGGAACATAAGACGGTAGCGGCGGTTTTAGGAACGGTGCTTGTTATGTTTGTGGCATTCTTTGCTTGGTCTAGTATGACTAGACCACAAGCGCAGCTACAAAGTGATTTACCTGCGCTTTCTAGTAGTATCCCAGCAAGTTCAAGTCTTGAACCATCAAAGACAAAGACTATGACATCACGTTCTCAAGATGATTCTGGCAAAATTTTTGTTGATATCAAGGGTGCCGTTAAAAATGAAGGTGTTTATGAATTATCAAATGACAGCCGTGTCACGGATTTGGTCAAAAAAGCTGGTGGATTTACAGATGATGCTGATAAGAAGTCAGTCAATTTAGCTGAAAAATTAGTTGACGAAGCGGTTGTCTATGTGGCAAAAATTGGTGAAGAAGTCACACCAGCAAGCACACCATCTCAAGCTAAAGTTACGCAAGCTAGCGGGACACAAGGTGACGGCTCAGCGCAAATCAATCTTAACACCGCAACTACAGAAGAACTCCAAACCATTTCTGGCATTGGGACTAAACGTGCGCAAGATATCATTGATTATCGTGATGCTAATGGTGGGTTCTCATCCGTTGATGATTTGAAAAATGTTTCTGGCATTGGTGAGAAGACTTTGGAAAAATTAAAATCTGAGGTGACTGTTGACTAAGCATTTTCCCATTAAGCCAATTCAATTGGCTTTTTTGCTCACTTTACTTTATTATTTTTGTTTTGAAAAAGTGGTGTTATGTCTGATTTTACTCCTGTTAGCCTTGCTGTTTTTATGGCGACATTACGGGTGGAAAGTTTGGTGTCAGATTTCTTTGTGTTTGGCTTTTTTTGCGATATTTTTCCTGACTAAGGCTAATCAGACAGAACAGGCTTATCAAGCAGCACCAGCTTATTTAACAAAAATCCAGATGGTTCCAGATACGATTTCGGTTAATGGTGATTTGTTATCTTTTCGAGGGAAGGAGGCTGGGCAGACTTACCAAGTTTTTTATACCTTGAAGTCAGAAAAAGAGCAGGAATTTTTTAAAACTCTTAATCAAACAATGCTTTTATCAGGGCAGGTGGATTTAGAAGAGGCAACGCCACAGCGAAATTTTGGTGGTTTTGATTACCGCACTTACCTTAAACATGAAGGCATTTATCGGATTGCTAATCTTTCTTCGATTACTGAAATGAGACAGCAGAGCTCTTTAAGTTTTTTTGAACGACTACATGAACTTAGAAGACAGGCGATTGTCAGTATTCAAAGGAATTTTCCTGCCCCAATGCAACATTATATGACTGGACTTTTGTTCGGTTATTTGGATAAGTCTTTTGATGAGATGAGTGATGTTTACACTAGTTTAGGGATTATTCATCTTTTTGCTCTGTCTGGTATGCAGGTGGGCTTTTTTGTGGGACTTTTTCGTTTTATTTTTTTACGTCTTGGGTTACGGCGAGATTATGTGGATATACTGCAAATCCCGTTTTCACTTGTATATGCTGGCTTGACAGGCTTTTCGGTTTCAGTTGTTCGGAGCCTTATTCAGTCTGCTTTTGCAAATCTTGGCATAAAAAAATTAGATAATCTTGCCTTTACTTTAATGACCCTTTTTATTTTGATGCCAAATTTTCTACTGACGACGGGAGGCATTCTTTCGTTTACTTACGCTTTTATCCTGAGTTTTATTGATTTCGATGAGCTTAGTCATTATCGAAAAATCCTTACAGAATGTTTGGCGATTTCGCTGGGAAGTTTACCGGTTTTGCTATATTTCTTCTCAGTATTTCAACCCTTGTCGCTGCTTTTAACAGCTATTTTTTCACTGGCTTTTGATACGCTTATCTTACCTGTTTTGACCTTTGTTTTTCTTTTATCACCTCTGGTTAAAATTACCGCGTTAAATCCATTTTTTGTTTTTCTAGAAACTATCATCAAATTTAGCAAGTCGCTGGTTGGTACCCCACTCGTTTTTGGCAGACCAAGTCTAGGAATTTTGTTGCTATTACTTTTAACAATAGGGCTCCTCTATGACTGTTATCGACACAAAAAAGTGGCATTTTTCCTTTTTAGCTTAGTAGCTTTGCTATTTTTCCAAATCAAGCATCCGCTGGAAAATGAAGTGACGGTGGTTGACATTGGTCAGGGAGATAGTATTTTTGTGTGTGATGTTAGAGGGCATACGCTGTTAATTGATGTCGGAGGAAAAGTGAGTTTTAGTGAGAAAAAATCGTGGCAAAAGCGCTTAGCTGATAGCAATGCGGAGCGGACACTGATTCCTTATCTGAAAAGTCGAGGAATTGGTAAAATTGACCAGTTGGTTTTGACGCACACGGATACCGACCATATGGGTGATATGCTTGAAGTCGCAAAAGAGCTGAAAATTGGTCAA
The DNA here is from genome assembly GCF_004352745.1 of Streptococcus sp. KCJ4932. NCBI lineage: Bacteria > Bacillati > Bacillota > Bacilli > Lactobacillales > Streptococcaceae > Streptococcus > Streptococcus sp. KCJ4932. The sequence goes on from NZ_SJWW01000020.1 coordinate 26,777, forward strand.
GTCCTGGTGAGTCCAGGAAGTCTCACAAAGCCAGATTTTGTGGTTAAACTTCGACAAATGAAGACGCCAGTTCGCGCAGTTTCTGCAGGAGATAACTTGCCAATTATGGGAAGTCACTTGCAGGTGCTCTATCCAAATGCTGTTGGTGACGGTGGAAATAATGATTCTGTGGTGCTTTATGGCAATCTTCTGGGCAAGAATTTTTTGTTTACAGGAGACTTGGAAGAAGAGGGCGAGCAACAGATGATAGCAACTTATCCCAATCTGCCAGTTGATGTCTTAAAAGCAGGACACCATGGTTCAAAAGGTTCATCAAGCCCAGAATTTTTAGAGCATATTTCACCGCAAGTTGCTCTGATTTCCGCAGGACAAAATAACCGCTACAAGCATCCTCATCAAGAAACGCTTGAACGCTTTCAAGCACAAAACATGACTATTTACCGTACTGATGAACAAGGTGCTATCCGCTTTAGAGGGCTGAAAACTTGGCACATTGAAACAGTGAGGTAAAAGAGTGAAAATTAGCCAAAGAAATACATATTAATTTCTTACCAGTTTTAATTGAAGTATTAGAGTTAAAATTGAAAGCATACTAAAAACAGTAGTCGATTGACTACTGTTTTGCTTTGCAATTAAATCGGTATAAGTATATACTATGTTCTATACAAAGGAGGTTTAGTGATGACAGGAGTTGAGCGAGAAGTTGATTTTGTTAAAGAAATCGAGAAATCAAAAACTGTGACGCGTTTTAATAGGACATTGGATGGGTGATTTGAAAATAGTGCGGAACATTCTTGGCAGGTTGCATTAGTAGCAAACTTTTTTCAAGATTATTTTCCTGAAAAATTGGACATAGGAAAAGTGACTTTGATGCTTTTACTCCATGATTTGGGAGAAATTTACGCAGGTGATACTTGGGTGTATGATACCACAGGCAAAGCCGTATCTCATGATAAGGAATACTTATCGTTACAGAAAAGTTTAGCAGTCTTACCAATCATTCAAGGCGAGAAATTTACAGAATTGTGGCTTGAATTTGAAAAAGGAAATAGTCCAGAATCAAGATATGCTAGAATTATTGATACTTTGGTACCGCTGATTAATCATTTGGTTGTTTCAGAAGAAGGTTATAATCCCGATAAATTAACGGCTGATAGAGTTTTGGCTAAGAAAGCTTTCATTAAAGAAGATTCAGAAATTTTGTGGCAATTAGCAAAGGAATTAATCGAAAAAAGTGTTGAAAAAGGACTATATGACTGAAGGTGAAGAGTTTGAGTAACGCCAAAAATGAATTGGAATTGAAATATCAGCTATCTGAAGAAGTTTTGAGTATTTATAAAGAGAAAGTGAAAAAGGCGTGCTTTGTCTCTGTGGGTGAATGTCTTGAAACAGATATTACGGTTGATTTACCTAATTTTGAAAGCAAATCTAAAGGAATAGTCATTCGCTATCGCATAATAAGTGTTGGGAGATACTTGTTGACGATTAAACTCAAACGTCAAAATAATCATTGCCAAGAATATGTAGAATTAGAGTATTCTAGTGATTCTGATGATAGTCTTGCTTTTTCTGATATTCAATGTTTATTACAAAAGGAATTGGGTGTAGTACTTCCTCGGATTATTCTAGAAGGAAAAGATGTGTCTGAAAATTGTATTTATCTGATAAATCAATTGTACGATTTGGGGTTCACACGTTGTCGCATGTTTTCTCAGAAGAAACGTCATGAGTACAAAAAAGAAAATACGGCTGTTTGTTTTGATCTTTTTCCTAGTCATGTTGGGGCTTTTATTGAGCTAGAAGCTTTTAGTGAGGAGAAACTTATAGCTTTAAAGGAATTAATGGCTTTACCTGAACATTGTCGCATTAGCAAGAACTACGGTAAGATTATTCAAGATAGCTTGAATAAGCAGGGATTGGATAGCGATAGAAGTAGAATTTGTCTTTTTGATGAAACATTAAGGCAGTTTGCTTATAAAAAATTCCATCGTTAACTTTCGCATGAACCATGAGTTTTTCTCAGGGTTTTTTGTTATAATATCTTTATGATTGCAATCGAAGAAATTGATAAATTACGAAAAGAAAATCTTAGCTTGATTACGGTGGTGACGGGTGAGGATTTGGGACAATTATCTCAGCTAAAAGAGCGTATGATGGAGCGCGTGGGATATGATAAGGATGATTTGACTTATTCTTATTTTGATATGGCTGAGGTTGATTACCAAGATGCTGAGATGGATCTTGAAAGCTTACCGTTTTTTGCAGATCAAAAAGTGGTTATTTTTGATAATCTGCTTGACATCACGACGGCTAAAAAATCTTATTTGGATGATAAGGAACTCAAGCGTTTTGAGGCATATTTGGAAAATCCCTTGGATACGACGCGCTTGATTATTTTTGCACCAGGTAAATTAGATGGCAAACGTCGCTTGGTGAAAATTCTTAAACGTGATGCACAGATTTTTGAAGCAAGTGAATTAAAAGAAGCAGAGCTAAAAACGTATTTCCAAAAATTAGCTCACAAAGAGAACTTAGTTTTTGATTCTGGCGTTTTTGAGGCTTTGCTTTTGAAATCCAATTATGATTTCAGCGAGATTTTGAAAAATATTGCCTTTTTGAAATCTTATAAAAAAGATGGTCATATTACTTCAGAAGATATTAATCAAGCCATTCCGAAAACACTTCAGGATAATATTTTCGATTTGACGCAGTTTGTTTTGAATGGCAAAATCGACGAGGCGCGTGACTTGATTCGTGATTTGCGTTTGCAGGGTGAGGATGAGATTAAGTTGATTGCGATTATGTTAGGACAGTTCCGTATGTTTTTGCAAGTCAGCATCTTAGCCAGTCAAGGAAAGACAGAGCAGCAGATGGTAGCAACCTTGTCTGATTATCTGGGACGCCGTGTCAATCCTTATCAAGTCAAATTTGCTGTGCGTGATTCACGCACTCTGTCAATGACTTTCTTGAAAAAAGCTATTGCTGTTTTGATTGAGACAGATTATGCCATTAAGACTGGAACATATGATAAAGATTACCTCTTTGATGTGGCTATTTTAAAAATTGCTCATGAGCATCATTAAGCACACTTAAAAAAGCGGTCAAATAATTTGCTAGTTAGACTTGATTCTTATAAAATGATGATAAGAAATAACGAAAAGAAAGAAGGTAACTAGCATGGCTATTATTTTACCCGAATTACCATACGCATACGATGCGCTTGAACCATACATCGATGCAGAAACAATGACATTGCACCATGATAAACATCATGCTACTTATGTAGCAAATGCAAATGCTGCTCTTGAAAAACACCCAGAAATCGGAGAAGACTTGGAAGCATTATTGTCAGATGTTAATAGCATTCCAGATGATATCCGTCAAGCGGTTATTAACAATGGTGGTGGACATTTGAATCACGCACTTTTCTGGGAATTGCTATCTCCTGAAAAACAAGAACCAACAGCAGATGTACTTGCGGCAATTGAAGAAGCATTTGGCTCATTTGAAGATTTCAAAACAGCTTTCACGCAAGCAGCAACAACTCGCTTTGGTTCAGGTTGGGCATGGCTTGTCGTTAACAAAGATGGCAAACTTGAAGTAACCTCAACTGCTAACCAAGATACTCCACTTTCAGAAGGTAAGAAACCAATTCTTGCTCTTGATGTTTGGGAACATGCTTACTATCTCAAATATCGTAACGTTCGTCCAAATTACATCAAAGCATTCTTTGATATTATCAACTGGACGAAAGTTGCTGAATTGTATCAAGCAGCACTTGCTGATTAATTTTTATTATCATAGCACTCTCTAATCTAAGAGGATAGGCGGATGTCTATCCTCTTTTTATGTTTAAATATGATATAATATCAGGGAATAGGGAGGAATTTTGCATGTCAGGACATAATAAATGGAGCAAAATTAAAAATAAAAAAGGTGAAGCAGACGCTAAACGCGGTGCGATTTTTAATAAATTGTCACGTGAAATTTTTGTAGCTGCTAAAGCTGGTGGTGGTGATCCATCAATGAACGCTAGCCTTCGTATGGTTTTGGATAAAGCGCGTGCGGCTAATATGCCAAAAGATAATATCAATCGCGCCATTAAGAAAGCGACAGATGTTGGTGATACAACTAACTACGATGAAATTACTTATGAAGGATATGGACCTGGTGGGGTAGCTATCCTCGTTCACACTTTAACTGACAACAAAAAACGTACAGATGCGAACATGCACACTATTTTCACACGTAATGGCGGTAACATGGGTTCAACAGGTTCTGTTGCCTACATGTTTGACCGTAAAGGTTACATTGTTATCGACCGTGAAAATTTGGATATGGATGAAGATGCCATGCTTGAATTGATTTTGGATGCTGGGGCAGAAGATTTGAAAACATCAGATGATGCCTTTGAAATCTTCACTGAACCAAAAGAATTTCCAGCTGTTAAAGAAGCTTTGCAAGTACAAAATCTTGAATTCGCGCAAGCTCAACTTAGCATGATTCCACAAAACTACGTTAGCCTTGATGCAGAACAAGCAGACATTTTAGAAACATTGGTTGATAAACTCGAAGACGACGATGACGTTCAAGATGTTTACACCAACATGGCTGATTAATAATGAAAAAAGAACTTCGAATTTTTTCGAAGTTCTTTTTAAGTAATTTTGTTATTTAACAAACATGGCATCGCCAAAGCTAAAGAAGCGGTAACGTTCATCGATGGCGTGTTGGTAAGCTTCTAGGACGAATTCACGTCCGGCAAAGGCTGAAACCAACATCACAAGTGTTGATTTTGGCAAGTGGAAGTTTGTTGAAAAGGCATCAACCACTTTAAAGTCGTAACCTGGTTTGATGAAGATGTTTGTCCAACCACTGTCAGCTTTGATTTCGCCGTTGAATTTTGAACCGATGGTTTCAAGGGTACGAATTGATGTTGTTCCAACTGCAACAACACGTCCACCAGCAGCTTTTACGTCGCGAAGGGTTTGGGCAGCTTCTTCAGATAAGCGGTAGAATTCAGAGTGCATTTCGTGTTCTTCGACATTGTCAACAGAAACTGGACGGAATGTTCCAAGTCCAACGTGAAGTGTCACGTAGACAAGTTTCACGCCTTTGGCTTCGATTTTTTCAAGCAATTCTTTGGTGAAGTGAAGTCCAGCAGTTGGAGCGGCAGCAGAACCGTTTTCTTTAGCATAGACTGTTTGGTAACGGTCTGGGTCATCCAATTTTTCGTGAATGTATGGTGGCAATGGCATTTCACCAAGACTTTCCAAAACTTCAAGGAAGATACCATCGTAGTCGAATTCAACGATACGTCCACCGTGATCTAATTCTTCCACAACTGTGGCAGTCAAACGACCATCACCAAATGATACTTTTGCTCCCACGCGCAAGCGTTTAGCTGGTTTTGCCAAAACTTCCCATTGGTCGCCTTCAGTATTTTTCAAAAGAAGTAATTCGACGTGACCGTGTGTGTCTGGTTTTTCACCGTAAAGACGAGCTGGAAGAACGCGTGTGTTGTTCATGACAAGAGCATCACCAGGATTTAGCTCATCAAGAATGTGGTCGAAGTGTGCATCAACCATCTCGTGTGTTTTGTGGTCAATGACTAAAAGTTTAGAACTATCTCGTTTTTCAAGAGGTGTTTGGGCAATTAACTCCTCTGGTAAATTAAAATCAAAATCGTCGGTATGCATAATCTAACATGTTTCCTTAATATTTTATTCTCAACTAATCATTATAACACGATAAGCATTTTCCGTCATCTGGTCGAGTTTTAATTGTAACAATTCTAAAGAGATGGTATAATGAAAACAACAAAGAAAACGCTTAAAAATTAATGGAAAGTGATGAAAAAAGATGAAAGAAAAATTTGGAGACTACGCAAAATCAATCGTCTATGGTGGCATGGACGGGATTGTGACGACATTTGCGGTTGTTGCAGGAGCTGTCGGTGGTAACCTAGGAATCACACCGATTGTTATTCTTGGCTTTTCAAATCTTCTGGCTGATGGCTTTTCAATGGCGGTCGGAGATTATTTGAGTTCAACGACAGAAGAATCAGTTGTAAAAGGTAAGGCAGTTAAGAATGCTGGGGCAACTTTTCTTTCATTCATATTTTTTGGCTTGATTCCTCTTTTGTCTTACCTTTTGATTAATGTTTTTAGCATTTTCAAAGTCCATACTTTTATGATGGCTTGTATTTTAGTATCGCTAGCGCTAACCTTACTTGGATTTGTCAAAGCTTTGATAACAAAGAAAAGCAAATTCAAAGAAATTTTTAGAACGCTACTGATTGGCTTAATTGCTGCGCTGTTTGCTTATTATGTTGGTGACTTTTTAGGGCAGTTAGCTGGAACTAGATAAGGAGTTTCCACTCATCTTAGATGGGTGGATTTTTTTAATGTTGCACTATTTACTCATTAAAAAGTAATTTAGATAATGTAAACTAAAAAGTGTAAGAATTAATCTTTATTATTTTTAGAAGGGAATTATTGTTATCATGAAAAATTCGAAAGAACTTGTTTCAGAACTGATTGAAGAAGTTTCTGAAAAGGAACTCAAAGAAATTGCTGGTGGTAAAAGGTGGTGGTTGGGTAAAAACAATCACAGATGATTATCCTAACTCAGTATTTGTTTGTTGTTAATTATGACATTCAATTTATTTTAACTTGGTATCCTGCTTGGAGTGTTCTAAGTGGGATTTTTTGATAACAGTGGTGCTGAAAAATGAAAAAAGAGTATGAATCTCATCCATTTTATGATTATTATAATTCAATATTGAAATACAATATATTAGAGAGTGAGTTGATTAAAAGTCTGAAAAATACTGACCTGGAATATGTTTTTGCTGATGGCTTGAAGAATCAACTATTTGAAACTATTATTTATTTATCACTCAAGTCACTTGTTTTGGACATAAACTATTTTCTAAGAATTTTTCTGATAAAGAAGAAGCATATAAGAAATATATTTCCTATCTAAAGCAAAAAAGTGGTATCGAGAATTTTTTTGTGCACCATAATTGTGTATATGATGGATTCAGGAAAAATTGTTGATTGTGGAAATAATAATAATTTGTACAACAAAAATATGTCATATAGACAAATGTACGATTCATACATGAATAAATACCAAAAAAGGAGTGAATAAACATGGTACAATTAGAACTAAAAAATGTTTGTAAAAAATATACTGGTCAATCTCGCTATGCGTTAGATCATATTAATTTAGCAGTTGAAAAAGGTGATTTTGTAGCCATTATGGGGAGAAGTGGAAGCGGTAAAACAACATTTTTAAATGCTGCTTCAACTATTGATAGTATTGATAGTGGTGATATTTTTTGTGGTGGTAAAAATATTAGTCACCTTAATGATAATGAGGCAACTGAATTTAGAAAAAATAATGTTGGGTTTGTTTTTCAAGATTACATGTTATTAGATAGTTTAACTATTAGAGAAAATATCGCAGTTGCTTTATCTCTTCAAAATGTTGATAGAGCAAAAATAGACAGTAGAATTGATGACTATGCAATGGAGTTAAACTTATATGACCAGTTAGAAAAATATCCATATCAATTGTCAGGGGGACAGAAACAGAGAGCAAGTATTATTAGAGCAGTTATAAAAAATCCGGATATAGTCTTTGCTGATGAGCCGACAGGAGCATTAGATTTAAAATCATCAGAAGATACAATGAAGTTATTGAGTAAAATTAATCGAGTATTTAATGTCACTATCTTAATGGTTACTCATGATGTTTTATCAGCTTCTTATGCTAACCGAGTGGTTGTTTTAAAAGATGGTCAATTTGATAAAGAAATCATAAAATCAGAATGTGGTTCTTCATATCATGATGAAATTAGCCAAGCATTATCAAAAGTAGGTGAATAATATGATTTGGACAATAACAAAAGCAAATATTATAAAAAATTTTTCACTTTATCGAGTCTATTTTTTAGCTACCATTGGACTTTTAAGTGTATTTACAGCATTTTTAACGTTTACTTCTGATAAGATGACTCTGGCAAAAATAGCAGAGAGCGGGCAGGCTTCAGCGATAGCGAATATTTCACTTGTTTTTTTGATTGCTTTTTTAACTATTTTTTTGATGTATTTCAATAATTTTTTCATCAAAAGAAGAAGTCATGAATTAGGAGCTATGGCTATTTTAGGATTTTCTAAACAAAAGTTAGTTACTCTACTAACTATGGAGAATCTTGTTATTTTATCGGTGAGTTATCTTATTAGTCTTATTGTTGGGCCAACTTTGTACTCAGTGGTAGTATCTCTTATTATTAATGTTTTAGGAATTGAAATATCAAATCAGTGGTTTATATCATCAGAGATGATTGTAAAATCTTTTGGAATTGTATTAATCATTTTTGTTATTAATTTTTTGATTAACATTAGTATTATCAAAGGTCAATCTTTGATTGAGTTTGTTAATTATTCTAAAAAAGCTGAAAAACAAATTAAGGTGAAAAGGATTCGTTCAATTTTAGCAATTATGGCTTTAGGAGCTGCATATTGTTTGTGTTTAACAAGCATGTTTAGTGTGACACAGCGTATCTGGTTGAAAATAGGGATTATGCCAATTTCATTTTTAGTGATTATTCTTATTTCACTAGGAAGTATTTTTACAATTCGTTATGGTCTAGTTTTTATACTATCCCTTTTAAAGAAAAATCGAAAAAAACTCTATCAACCGGTAGCTAATGTTGTATATCCTAAACTTAGTTTTAGAATTGCAACAAAAAGTAAATTATTAATCATTTTAAGTGGGCTTTTAACATTGACGATTGTTATTAGTGGTATGATGGTAATGCTTATTACTTATAGTGTGAATGGTATTAGCCGTTTAAACCCATCAGTTATTGAATATAATTTACAGGATGAAAATGAATCGGTTAACATTGATAAAATTCTTAGTAAGTATCAAGTAAGTCAATTAGATATTCACCTTTTAAGACTTAATAGCAATCCTGAAATAACTATTACAGATAGTGGACAAACAATACCATATTTTGACTTGGTAAAATATAGTGATTATGAGCATCTTGCTAAAGTTCAAGGAAAAAAAGTATTGGCTGATACATCAGCTCCTCTGTTAATTAACTATTATCCTACTAAAAAAAGTTTAGGAAAAACATTTAAATTTGAAAATGGTAGTGAAGTAACTGTAAAAAAAGTAACAACTGATAATATTTTTAGTTTTGCAACTAGTGTGACTACTCTGGTTGTGAGTGATAAATTTTATGATAATTTGAGAGAAAGTTATCCAAGTAAGGAAATGATCATTAGGACTTTTAATGGGAATGATATTCGTCATAGTAAAACTTTTTATGAAAAATTTAAGAATCTAGATGATGTTAAGAGTAGCTATGAGCGTGAATATCTAGTTAAAACGGGAAATATTTCAACTTATATCTTTATTTCATTTTTATCAATACTGTTTGTTATTTGTACAGGAAGTATTTTGTACTTTACAAGTTTGGTTGAGATTATGGAAAATAAAGATGAATATTCTTATCTAAGTAAATTAGGATATAATGGACAGATGATTGACAAAATTCTTAAATGTGAAATTGGAGTATTGTTTGTTGTGCCTGTTTTAGTAGGTATTCTTAACGGAGGACTATTACTTATTTTTTACAAATATTTATTTACAGACAGTCTAGTAGCAAATCAAATTATTTTTGCTTCAATAGGGACTTGTTTATTAGTATTTTTATTACTTTATTTCATTGTTTTCTTTTTGACAAATCGTTCAGCACGTTCTATAGTTAGAGTTTAAAATATGATACAATGAAGAAAATTATATTTTAGTGGGAATGAGATATGGAACAACTGATTAAAAATGGGAGTAAAAAATACTTATGGGTCTTTGTTGTACTTTTTCAACAATTAATCACTTTGTTATTGTTGTTTTATG
>NZ_SJWW01000021.1:0-31580 GCF_004352745.1 Streptococcus sp. KCJ4932
TTCATTGTAAAGTGTTTCAACAAGTTTTGGTCGAATGCCTTCTACGGCAGAAATCGCTGAAAATTCTTCCAAACTAAGAGTTGCTTTTGAAACAACGTTAGCAGCAGCCTTAACAGTTGAAGTTGCAACTGTTTCAGTGGTCTTAGTTTTTATTTTATGTTTCTCAGCGCTGTTTGGATTATCTTATTCGAATATTGTTCTAAAGCTATTGATATCAATGATTTTGTTATTAATTTCGGTTAGCTTTTTCTCTGATAGAAAGAAAAGTGGAAAGAAAATTAATTATACTCACCATTGTATCCGCCTTCTTATTCATTTATTAATGATTGGGTGTCTATTCTTATGGTTTTAAAAATTTATGAATGTCATTTTATCTTTTTTCTTTAACTATAAAAAACAGCCAAGTAGGAATATTATAAAATGACAATTATTATTTGTGGCAAACTAAACTTTAGATTTTGCCCCGAATTTGCCACATTTTTAAAAGAACCAATAGGAGCAGTGAAGATTTCTTCCTATATAATGAGTATGGATAAAACCTTATATTTGGCGCTTTTAGATGCATTGGGAATCTTGATGCATAAATCAACTATGTTCAGCTAACAAAGCTTAATCAGACTTCGTTTCGTTAAAAAAACTTCCCTTTTGGGAAGTTTTTTTTATGCTTTTAAAAGTTTTTTGAGTAAACTTAGCTCTTTTGTTGACAATTATCTAGTGAGTGCTATAATGAACCTGTTAGCCGATTTAGCTCAGTCGGTAGAGCAACGCACTCGTAACGCGTAGGTCGTAGGTTCAATTCCTGCAATCGGCAGAAGAGGTAAAAAGCCCTAATTTTGGGGCTTTTTATGTTGTGATATTTTTGAGAGTTTAAACAGTTTCAGAAAATAGAAGGGGATTTTCTAAAAGTTTTTTAATGATTATTGGTTAAAAAGCTTGCTAAAATAGGCCCAATATGTTATCATTTTATGGTATGTGGTGTAAAACACCTATAATCTAAGTAGGAGGACGCAGATAAAATGGCTAAAGTTTGTTATTTCACAGGTCGTAAGACTGTATCAGGAAACAACCGTTCACACTCAATGAACAAAACTAAACGTGCAGTTAAACCAAATCTTCAAAAAGTTACTATTCTTGTAGATGGAAAACCTAAAAAAGTTTGGGCATCAGCTCGTGCGCTTAAATCTGGTAAAGTTGAACGCGTATAAAATAAAAGCCGAAAGGCTTTTTTCTTTGTTTTGTAGCCGTTAATTTTCCATAATTTTTTACAATACGGCTAATATATGGTAAAATAAACTGATAAAAACTTTTGAGGTAGTAAATATGACTGTGAAAATTAATACAAAAGATGGCCAAATTGAGTTATCTGACGACGTAATTGCAACTGTTGTTGGTGGTTCAGCAACAGAAATTTTTGGTGTTGTTGGTATGGCAAGTAAAAGTGCTCTTAAGGATAATTTTCAAGCGCTTCTGCGTAAAGAAAACTACGCAAAAGGTGTTGTTGTCAAATCAACAGAAAGTGGTATTTCAGTCGATGTTTACACTGTGATGTCATACGGTGTGAAAATTTCTGAAGTATCTAAGAACATTCAGGAACGTGTCAAGTTCAACCTCGAAAATCAACTTGGCCTTTCAGCAGACATGGTGAATGTTTACGTACAAAATATTAAAGTTGTAGGAGAAGATTAGTGTCAAATATTACAACAAGTTTATTCCAAGAAATGGTTCAAGCTGCTAGCACCCGTCTTGGAAATCAAGCAGAATATGTAAACTCCCTTAATGTTTTCCCTGTACCAGATGGTGATACAGGAACAAACATGGGAATGACAATTGAAAATGGTGCCAAAGAAGTTGCAGACAAACCTGCATCTACTGTTGGAGAAGTTGGACAAATCCTTTCAAAAGGTCTTTTGATGGGTGCACGTGGTAACTCAGGGGTTATTACATCTCAATTATTCCGTGGATTCGGTCAAGCAATCAAAGATAAAGAAGAATTGACTGGTAAAGACCTTGCACATGCCTTCCAATCAGGTGTTGAAGTTGCTTACAAAGCTGTTATGAAACCTGTTGAAGGTACTATTTTGACCGTTTCTCGTGGTGCTGCAACTGCTGCGCTTAAAAAAGCTGAAGAAACTGATGATGCTGTTGAAGTTATGCGTGCTGCACTTGATGGTGCAAAAGGCGCTTTGGCTAAAACACCAGAAATGCTTCCTGTTTTGAAAGAAGTTGGTGTTGTCGATTCAGGTGGTCAAGGTTTGGTCTTCATCTATGAAGGTTTCCTTGCTGCTTTGACTGGTGAATATATCGCTTCTGAAGATTTCAAAGCAACTCCAGCTGTTATGACAGAAATGATTAATGCTGAACACCACAAATCTGTAGCTGAACACGTTGCAACTGAAGATATCAAGTACGGTTACTGTACTGAAATCATGGTTGCTCTAAAACAAGGTCCTACTTACGTTAAAGAATTCAACTATGAAGAGTTCCAAGGTTTCTTGAGTGGCTTAGGTGATTCACTTATTCTTGTTAACGACGATGAAATTGCTAAAGTTCACGTCCACACAGAAGACCCAGGATTGGTCCTTCAAGAAGGTCTTAAATACGGTGCTCTTAAAAAAGTTAAAGTTGATAACATGCGTAACCAGCACGATGCTGTTCTTGAAAAAGATCAAGCTCAATCAGCAGCTGCTAGCCAAGAAGCAAAAGATTTCGCAATCGTTGCGGTATGTGCTGGTGATGGATTAGCTGACATTTTCAAATCACAAGGTGTTGACTACGTTATCTCAGGTGGCCAAACAATGAACCCATCTACAGAAGACATCTTGAAAGCTATTGATGCTGTTAATGCTAAAAATGTTATCATCTTGCCAAATAACAAAAACATCTTCATGGCTGCTCAATCAGCAGCAGAAGTGTCTGAAGTCCCAGCTGCAGTTGTTGAAACACGTACTGTACCTCAAGGATTTACAAGCTTGTTAGCCTTCAATCCAACTCAATCATTGGAAGAAAACGTTGAAGCTATGACTGCAAGCCTTTCAGATGTTGTTAGTGGTAGCGTAACACTTGCTGTTCGTGATACTTCAATTGATGGTCTTGAAATCCACCAAGATGACAACCTAGGTATGGTTGATGGTAAAATCGTGGTTTCAAACCCAGACATGACAACTACTTTGAAAGAAACATTCGCTAAAATGATTGACGAAGATAGCGAAATTATCACTATCTACGTTGGTGAAGATGGAAGCCAAGAATTGGCAGAAGAAATGGCTGATTACTTAGAATCGACTTACGAAGATGTAGAAGTTGAAATTCACGAAGGTAAACAACCAGTTTATCCATACTTGATGAGTGTTGAATAATTTCTTATTTAATATAAAAGATAGAAGAAAGCATTTCGGTGCTTTCTTTTTTTGTGTAAAAAATTTTCTTTTCTCCATAAAAGGCGTCAATTCAATATCTAATAAAAAGAAAATTGTTAACTAACAAAATTTTCTGAAAATTGTCTTGACTTTATTTTTTAAAGTGTTAACATGGTGTGTAAGATTTAATTGATAGGAGAAAACAGATGAGAAGTGACATGATTAAGGTAGGTGTGGATAAAGCACCAGCCCGTGGTCTTCTTTATGCAACCGGGCAAGTAAAATCTGCTAAAGACATGCAAAAACCATTTATCGCAATTTGTAATTCTTACATTGATATTGTTCCTGGACATGTTCATTTGCGTGAATTAGCAGATGTCGCCAAGGAAGCTATCCGTGAAATGGGTGGTATTCCTTTTGAATTCAATACCATTGGGGTAGACGACGGAATTGCTATGGGGCATATTGGGATGCGTTATAGCCTTCCATCTCGTGAAATCATTGCGGATGCTGCTGAAACAGTCATTAATGCGCACTGGTTTGACGGTGTTTTCTACATTCCTAACTGTGATAAAATTACGCCAGGTATGATTTTGGCAGCACTTCGTACCAACGTTCCAGCTGTCTTTTGTTCAGGTGGTCCGATGAAAGGTGGCGTTGATATGACAGGTCACCAAGCAACGCTATCAAGTCTTTTTGAAGCTGTCGGGACTTATCAAGCTGGTGATATGTCTAAGAAAGAATTGGATTATTTGGAACAAAATGCTTGTCCAACATGTGGTTCTTGTGCGGGTATGTTTACAGCTAATTCAATGAACTCTCTTATGGAAGTGCTAGGCCTTGCTCTTCCTGGAAATGGTACGGTTCTTGCGGTATCTGATCAACGTCGTGAACTTGTTCGTCAAGCTGCTAAACATTTGATGGACAATGTTAAAAATAACTTGCGTCCAAGAGACATTATCACTAAAGAAGCTATTGATGATGCTTTTGCTCTTGATATGGCTATGGGTGGTTCTACCAATACCGTTCTTCATACGCTTGCTATCGCACGTGAGGCGGGTATCGATTATAATTTAACAGATATCAATGAAATTGCTAAGAAGACGCCATATTTGTCTAAAATTGCACCATCAAGTGTTTATACTATGCACGATGTCCAAGAAGCAGGTGGTATCTCAGCTATTATTAATCAATTGATTAAAAAAGGTACTATCAAGGGTGATCGTATTACAGTTACTGGTAAGACTTTGAAAGAAAATGTAGCTGGTGCAGAAATTAAGAATGAAGAAATCATTCACCCGATTGAACATCCAATTTCTCCAGTAGGTGGTTTGTCAGTTCTTTACGGTAATATCGCACAAGACGGAGCTGTTATTAAAGTTGGTGGTGTTGACCCTTCTGTTAAAACATTCCGTGGTAAAGCGATTTGCTGTGATTCACAAGATGAAGCTCTTGAGTTGATTGATAATGGTACTGTTAAAAAAGGCCATGTAGTCGTTATTCGCTATGAAGGCCCACAAGGTGGTCCTGGTATGCCAGAAATGCTTGCGCCAACTTCTAAGATTGTTGGTCGTGGTCTTGGTAAAGATGTTGCTCTTATCACAGATGGTCGTTTTTCAGGGGCTACACGTGGGATTGCTATTGGTCACGTTTCACCAGAAGCTGCAGAGGGTGGGAATATTGCTCTCATCGAAGATGGTGATGAAATCTATATTGATTTGACAAATCGTACTATTGATTTACTTGTGGATGATGCCACATTAGAAGAACGTCGCAAACACTTGAAACCATTTAAGTCAAAAATCTCTAGTGGTTGGTTACGTCGTTACACTGCATTTGCGTCATCTGCGAACTTTGGTGGTTCAATGATGACTCAAGAAGAGTTTGAAGAACGTAAAGCAGAACGTGAAAAACAAGAAAATGAATAAGGCAGATTAAATATTTTTGAAAGTGTTCAAAATATTTGTTCACTTTCTCTTGCTTTATTTTTTTTAAATGTTATTATAGTAACAAGCTGTTGGAATTTTTAGATAATTCGGAATTTACATGAAAAGGAGGACTTTGTGAAACAGATTAGATTAAAAGAATCCAAGAATGGATCGGAATTATTATTGGAAACCTTGGCTAGTCTGGGGATTGATACGATTTTTGGCTACCCAGGTGGAGCCGTTCTGCCACTGTATGATGCGATTTATAACTTTGATGGTATTCGTCATATTTTGGCTCGTCATGAGCAAGGTGCCCTTCATGAAGCCGAAGGTTATGCTAAATCAACTGGTAAACTTGGTGTTGCTATTGTAACAAGTGGACCTGGTGCAACGAACGCCATTACTGGTATTGCAGATGGTATGAGTGATAGTGTTCCAATGCTTATCTTTACCGGTCAAGTCGGAATGTCTGGTATTGGTAAAGATGCTTTCCAAGAAGCTGATATTATCGGTATCACAATGCCAATCACGAAATACAATTATCAGATTCGTGATGTTGCAGATGTGCCACGCATTGTGACAGAAGCTGTTCATATTGCAACAACAGGTCGACCTGGTCCAGTTGTTATTGACCTTCCAAAAAATATTTCGGCTGCTAAAACAACAGTTTATAATGATCCTACTGTTGATCTTCCAAGTTACCAACCAACCTTGGAACCAAATGCTTTGCAGGTCAAGAAAATTTTGACTCAGTTGAAAAAGGCAAAACGTCCGCTGATTATCGCTGGTGGTGGTGTCAACTACTCAGGTGCTTCTAAGGAGTTAATTGCTTTTGCAGAACGCTATAACATTCCTGTTGTTTCAACCTTACTGAGTTTGGGTGTTATGCCAATTAGTCATCCCCTTTCTCTGGGGATGGGTGGCATGCATGGTTCATATGCGTCAAATATGGCTTTGACACAATGTGACTTTATGATTAACTTCGGGTCGCGTTTTGCAGATCGTTTGACTGGTAATCCAGCTACTTTTGCTAAAAAAGCAGTGGTTGCTCATGTGGATATTGATCCTGCGGAAATCGGAAAAGTCGTCAAGACACAAATTCCAATCGTTGGCGATGCCAAGCGTACACTACAGATTCTTCTAGAAGAAGATGAAGTTAAAACACGTCACGATGATTGGACAGAATCAGTTCTTGCTAATAAAGCTAAAGCGCCGTTTAGCTATGACTTTGATGAAACAGTTATCAAACCACAACATGCCATTGCTACAATTGGTAAAGTAACAGATGGCGATGCTATCGTGGTTACAGACGTCGGCCAACACCAAATGTGGGCAGCTCAATTTTATCCATATAAAAATGAGCGCCAATTGATTACATCTGGTGGTCTTGGAACAATGGGATTCGGAATTCCAGCTGCTATTGGTGCTAAGTTAGCGAATCCAGATAAAGAAGTTATTCTCTTTGTCGGTGATGGTGGTTTCCAAATGACAAACCAAGAGTTAGCATTGCTAAATGGTTATGGTGTTCCGATTAAAGTGGTTCTGATTAACAACCACTCACTTGGTATGGTTCGTCAATGGCAAGAATCTTTCTACGATGAACATCGCAGTGAGTCAACTTTTGATGATGAGCCAAACTTCCAAATGATGGCAGAAGCCTACGGCATTGCTCACCACAAATTTACTGATCCAAAAACATTGGAAGAAGACTTGAAAGTCATCACTGAGAATAAACCAATGTTGATTGAGGTTGCGATTTCTAATCGTGAACATGTTTATCCAATGGTTCCATCAGGTAAATCAAATAGTGAAATGTTGGGGGTGAAGTTTAATGCGTAGAATGTTGACAGCAAAGCTTCAAAATTCAACAGGTGTTCTTAATCGTTTCACAGGCGTCCTCTCACGCCGACAGGTTAACATTGAGTCTATTTCCGTTGGACAAACAATGGAAGACAATGTCTCTCGAATTACGATTATTATCGATGTTGAGAGTTTGGAAGAAGTTGAACAAATCATCAAACAATTGAACCGTTTGATTGATGTGCTTCGCGTTCGTGATATTACGGATATTCCACATTTGGAACGTGAAGTGATTTTAGTTAAATTGACAGCACCAACAAGCAAACGTGCCGAGATTTTAGCGGTTATTCAACCGTTTCGTGCAAGTGTTGTTGACGTAGCACCAAAATCAATTACTATTCAGGTAACTGGTGATGGTGATAAAATCGATGCTTTGCTTCGTGTTGTCAAACCTTATGGTATTCAGAATCTTGCCCGCACAGGTGCGACAGGATTCTCAAGAGATTTTTCTTGTTAAACAATTAATTTAGTTAACAGTTGCCTGGCCAGGCAGTTAAAATAAAAATAGAAAAGAGATATTTATTATGGCAGTAACAATGGAATACGAAAAAGACGTAAAAGTAGCAGCTCTTGATGGTAAAAAAATTGCCGTTATTGGTTATGGATCACAAGGTCATGCTCATGCTCAAAACTTGCGTGACTCAGGTCACGATGTTATCATTGGGGTTCGCCATGGTAAATCATTCGATAAAGCAAAAGAAGATGGATTTGATACTTATGAAGTAGCAGAAGCAACAAAACTTGCTGATGTTATCATGGTATTGGCTCCTGATGAAATCCAAGCTAAACTTTATGCTGAAGAAATCGCTCCAAACCTTGAAGCTGGTAACGCTCTTGGATTTGCACATGGTTTCAATATCCGTTTTGGATACATTAAAGCTCCAGAAACAGTAGATGTCTTCATGTGTGCTCCTAAAGGACCAGGTCACCTTGTTCGTCGTACTTACACAGAAGGATTTGGTGTACCAGCACTTTACGCTGTTTACCAAGATGCTACTGGTAATGCTAAAGACATCGCAATGGATTGGTCTAAAGGTATCGGTGCTGCACGTGTTGGACTTCTTGAAACAACATTTAAAGAAGAAACTGAAGAAGACCTATTTGGTGAACAAGCAGTACTTTGTGGTGGTTTAACTGCTCTTATCGAAGCTGGTTTTGAAGTTCTTACTGAAGCTGGCTATGCTCCAGAATTGGCTTACTTTGAAGTTCTTCACGAAATGAAACTTATCGTTGACCTTATCTACGAAGGTGGATTCAAGAAAATGCGTCAATCAATTTCAAATACAGCTGAATTTGGTGACTACGTATCTGGACCACGCGTTATCACTAAAGATGTTAAAGAAAACATGAAAGCTGTTCTTGCTGATATCCAATCAGGTAAATTTGCTGAAGACTTTGTTAACGACTACCAAGCAGGTCGTCCAAAACTTGAAGCATACCGTAAAGAAGCAGCAGCTCTTGAAATTGAAAAAGTGGGTGCTGAACTTCGTAAAGCAATGCCTTTTGTTAACCAAAACGATGACGATGCATTCAAAATTTATAACTAATTTTTGAAGAAATCCACTTATAAAAGGCCGATGTTTGTCATCGGTTTTTTATCTATTAATCAGCAATTTGTCATATAAAATATTTAGATATTAGAAGAGGTAGTTTATGATCTTAGCTAAGGATGTTGTTGACGCTTATGACGTCTTGAAAGATGTTGTTGAGCGTACACCCCTAGATTTTGACCGCTATTTGTCGGAAAAATATGGTGCAACTGTTTATCTTAAACGTGAAAACATGCAGAAGGTCCGTTCTTTCAAAATTCGTGGAGCCTACTATGCTATTCACCAATTATCAGAGGATGAAAAAAAACGTGGTGTAGTATGTGCTTCAGCTGGAAACCACGCTCAAGGTGTTGCCTTTACGTGTCATGAAATGAAGATTCCAGCAACAATTTTTATGCCAGTAACAACTCCGCAACAAAAAATTGGGCAAGTGAGATTTTTTGGTGGTCCTTATGTGACGATTAAGCTTGTTGGAGATACTTTTGATGCATCAGCTCAAGCAGCACAAGATTTTACAAAATCAGAAGGAATGACTTTTATCGATCCTTTTGATGATGAAAATGTGCAGGCTGGTCAAGGAACAGTAGCTTACGAGATTTATGAACAAGCTCAAGAAGAAGGCGTTACCTTTGACCAAATCTTTGTTCCAGTTGGTGGTGGTGGTTTGATTTCTGGTGTAGCCACTTATATCAAGGATGTTGCTCCTGAGATTGAAGTTGTTGGTGTGGAAGCCTCAGGTGCTCGTAGCATGCGTGCTGCTTTTGACAAAGGTCATCCTGTTAAATTGGAAGAAATCGATAAATTTGCTGATGGGATTGCAGTGCAAAAAGTTGGTGAAAAAACTTTTGAAGTTGCTCGTAAACATGTGGATAAATTAGTTGGTGTTGATGAAGGCTTGATTTCTGAAACACTTATCGACATGTATTCAAAACAAGGGATTATTGCTGAGCCTGCAGGAGCTTCTTCAATTGCAGCTCTTGAAGTGATGAAAGATGAGATTAAAGGGAAAACGGTCGTTTGTATCATTTCTGGTGGTAATAATGATATCAATCGTATGCAAGAGATGGAAGAACGTGCCCTTATCTATGATGGAGTGAAACATTATTTTGTGGTTAATTTCCCACAACGTCCAGGTGCCCTACGTGAATTTGTCAACAACATTCTTGGTCCAAACGATGACATTACGCGTTTTGAGTACATTAAACGTGCGAATAAAGGCACAGGACCTGTTCTCATCGGTATTACCTTAGGTGATAAAAATGACTACAATGATTTTATTGATCGTTTGTCTGGTTTTGATCCTTCATATATCAATTTACACGGGAATGAAAGCCTTTATAATCTATTAGTTTGATGCTAAAGTAAACTTCTGTTCTCTCTTAAAATTATTATTATATTGACAAGCAAGCCTAGTTGAACCTTACAGTTTGACTAGGTTTTTGCTTTATTTTTACTTGACTTTTTAAAGAAATAAAATATAATTGTATTAAGTTTTAAGTACAAAAGGAGATTTTTATGTTTTTAGTTCTTTTGGCAATTATTGCCTTACTTATTTTGGGTGTTATTGCTAGTACACTTTATGTGGTACGTCAACAAACAGTTGTTATTATTGAACGTTTTGGGAAATATCTAACAACATCTGGTAGTGGGATTCATGTTCGTTTGCCATTTGGCATTGATAAAATTGCTGCGCGAATTCAATTACGTTTGTTGCAATCTGAAATTGTTGTGGAAACTAAGACTAAAGACAATGTTTTTGTGACTTTGAATGTTGCCACACAATACCGTGTGAATGAACAAAACGTGACAGATGCTTATTACAAACTCATGCGTCCTGAAGCTCAAATCAAATCATACATCGAAGATGCTCTTCGTTCATCTGTTCCAAAATTGACTTTGGATGAATTATTTGAGAAAAAAGATGAAATTGCTCTTGAAGTGCAACACCAAGTGGCTGAAGAAATGTCAACTTACGGCTACATTATTGTTAAAACATTGATTACTAAAGTTGAGCCGGATGCTGAAGTTAAACAATCAATGAATGAAATCAATGCTGCGCAACGTAAACGTGTAGCGGCTCAAGAATTGGCTAATGCGGATAAAATTAAAATTGTAACAGCTGCGGAAGCTGAAGCTGAAAAAGATCGCCTTCATGGTGTTGGTATTGCCCAACAACGTAAAGCGATTGTCGATGGTCTAGCTGAGTCAATTCAAGAATTAAAAGATGCCAATGTCGGCATGACTGAAGAACAAATCATGTCTATTCTATTGACTAACCAATATCTTGATACCTTAAATACATTTGCGGCTAAGGGCAATCAAACATTGTTCTTGCCTAATCATCCAGAAGGTATTGAAGATATTCGCACACAAATTTTGTCATCATTGAAAGCTAAATAGTTAAAACTAAAAAAAGTCCCTATTGCAGACGGAAGGAATTGCAATAGGGACTTTTTGTCTGGCATTTTGTTAGGGATTGAAATAGGAGTTACATGTTTCTTTTATACCGTTTATATTCATGGATTATTTTCAGAGCACGTTTCCGTGTTTTGATATTGGGACTTTTAAGTCTGCGATATGCAGATGCTAAATCATTTTTTTCAGCCATACCAACCTCCTTAAATATAGATTTATTAACGTTAACATGAAGTAGTATAGCACAAATTGCTTAACTGGTAAAGTATTTACTGTAATTTGGCTTAAAATTAGTTTTTGGCACAAAAAAACACCCCTCCAAAAAAGGAAAGGTTGCTTTAAGTAATTATTTCAAGAAACGTTTTAAGAACTCTTTTGTACGTTCTTGTTGTGGGTGTTCGAAGATTTGTTCAGGTGTACCTTCTTCAGCGATAACACCTTTATCCATGAAGATGACACGGTCTGAAACATCTCTTGCGAATTCCATTTCGTGAGTGACGATAATCATTGTTAAACCTGATTTAGCGAGTTCTTGCATTGTTTTAAGAACTTCACCGACCATTTCTGGGTCAAGGGCAGAAGTTGGTTCGTCAAAGAGCATTGCTTCTGGGTTAACCGATAAGGCACGAGCGATTGCCACACGTTGTTTTTGACCACCAGAAAGTTGTTTTGGTTTAGCTTTCCAGTATTGCTCAGTCATACCAACTTTTGTAAGGTTTTCTTTAGCGATTTTTTCAGCTTCGCTTCGAGAACGTTTCAAAACAGTTGTTTGAGCAACAATGGCATTTTCAAGAACGTTTAAGTTTTCAAATAGGTTGAATGATTGGAAAACCATTCCGAGTTTTTCACGGTATTCTGTCAAGTTATAATCTTTTTCAAGAACGTTTTGTCCGTGGAAAAGGATTTCTCCAGCAGTTGGATCCTCCAAAAGATTGATAGAGCGGAGGAATGTTGATTTCCCTGAACCTGATGAACCAATGATAGAAATAACTTCACCTTTATTTACAGAAAGTGAAATATCTTTTAGGACCTCATTTTGTCCATAAGATTTTTTAAGGTGTTTAATTTCAATAATAGGTTGAGACATTATTTCACCTCTTTCGTTTGGTTTTGGTTAGCACCAGTTGTGTAAGTGTCCGCATCGAAACGACGTTCGATAAAGCGCAAGATGCGTGTCACTGTAAAGGTGAGAACAAAGTAGATAATAGCGATAATTGTAAATGTTTGGAAGTATTGATATGTTTGAGTTGCAACGGTATTACCTGAGAAGTAAAGTTCGACAACTGAGATAACATTCAATACTGAAGTATCTTTGATGTTGATGACAAATTCGTTACCAGTTGCTGGCAAGATGTTGCGGACAACTTGTGGAAGAACGATTTTGCGCATTGTTTGACCGTGTGTAAATCCAAGTGCTGTAGCAGCTTCGAATTGACCTTTATCAACAGCAAAGATACCACCGCGAACGATTTCACTCATGTAAGCACCAGTATTGATTGAAACAATAAAGATGGCTGCAAGAGTACGGTCGATTGAAATACCAAAGGCTTGAGCAGTACCGTAGTAGATAACCATTGCTTGTACAATCATCGGTGTACCACGGAAGATTTCGATATAAACGCTAAGTAACCAACCAAATACTTTTTGAAGACCAGCAAGGAATTTATTGGCAGCTTTTGGAGCTGTGCGGTAAACACCAATCAAAAGACCGATAAAGAGACCAACAACTGTACCGATGATAGAGATGAGAAGTGTAACTCCCGCACCACGTAGGAATTGGTTCCAGTTTTTCTCGAAGATTCCCCACATATCAGTGAAGAAATTACTCTTTTGATCTTTTTCAGACTTGTCAGCTGGTTGTTTTTCAATCATGTCATCCATGAGTTGCAAACGGTCATTATCAGAGATGCCAGCTAAAACGGCATTTACTTTAGCAAGTGTGTCAGTGTCATCTTTACGAAGACCAACGGCAATGGCTGTGTCTGCTTTAGATGTCGCAAAACCTTTGCCATCTTCAAAAGCAATCATCTTGAAGTCGCTATTTGCATTTTCAGCAGAGATAGCATCAGGACGTTCAGAAACATAACCATCAATAATACCAGATTCAAGTGCTTGACGCATTTGGTTGAAGTCACCCATAGCAGTTTCTTTTGAAGCGTCTTTGATTTGGTCAATCAAGTTGTAAAGGTAGACACCTTGTTGAGATGTTAATTTTGCACCAGCAAAATCTTTAAGTGATGTAGCTTGTGCAAAGTCACCTTTTTTAGAAACAACGATAACTGGGTAGCTTGTATAGTAACTATCTGAGAATGCAATTTCTTTCTTACGTTCAGCGGTAGGACTCATTCCGGCAGCAATCATGTCAATCTTTCCGGAAGTAAGTGCTGGAATTAATCCTGTCCAAGTAGTTTTGACAACGAGGAGTTCCTTGCCTAAGCTGTCTGCTATTTTCTTAGCTATTTGGACATCGTATCCGTTAGCATACTGGCTAGTTCCTTCGATAGGAACAGCTCCATTAGAATCATCATCTTGTGTCCAGTTAAATGGGGCATAGGCTGCTTCCATACCGACACGAAGATATTCGTCAGCGTTTGCGCTAGTCATTCCTCCAAAGAGAAGAAGAAGGGCTGCGAAACAACTTAAAAGTAACTTTTTCATTTAAGACTCCTGTCTATTCTTGTACCTTACTATTTTACAGGAAATAGGGTCTGATTTCAACACGATAGACCCAAAAATAGAATATTTATACAATATATTATGATAAAATAGGGATATAAGAAAGGAGTAGGAGATCATGAAAAAATTAAGAATATTTTTACTAGCAATCGCTACTGTTTTAGGATTATCAGTTCCAGTTTTTGCTGATAGCGATGTTGACTATAGTATCAGCAATTATGATGGTGTTTTAGCGATACATGATGATAATGCTGCTGATTTTTATCAGACTATTACTTATCGCTTTGATTCCTCGTACAATGGGCAGATGGTGACTTTGGGAGAAGCCGGTCACATGCCAGAAGGTTTTTCGGTTAATAATCAACCTGAAGTTTCAGCTGAGGTTAACGGTGTTAGTCGGACGGTTAGACCAGTGGTAAATGACCTTGGTGATGGTTACCAAGTGAAAATCTACAATTCTGGTTCCAGCGGGGACATTGTAACTGTTAAGCTACACTGGAAACTATCGCATTTACTATTCCCTTATCAAGATGTCGCTGAACTCAATTGGGTACCAATTAGTGATTGGGATGAAACCTTGAAGCATGTTACTTTTACAGTCTTAACAGATAAAACAACTGCTAATCGCAAACTTTGGGCTCATAGAGGTTACTTGAAATCGGTAAATGTTGAAAAATTACCTGATGGTTATCGAATTACGGCTGAAAATGTTGATGGAAAGTTAGAGTTGCACGCTTACTGGGATAAAGCTATTTTGACAACTCCTGCAACCATTGCAAGTAAACGTAAAGCAGCTATTATCAAGCAAGAAGCAAAAATTGCTCGTAAAAGTCAGTTGCTTAAAGTGGTATTGTTTTACCTTGTGCCAGCTCTTGTTATTATTTTGATTGTTTTGGCTTGGATTTTCTTTATTACAGGTAAAAGATTGGCTAAGAAATATGAAAAATTTAGTCATGATAGTCGTTCTTATGAAGCGCCAGAAGATTGGTCACCTTTGCTAATCATGCAGTATATCTATGATGTTGATTTGCAAGATACAGATACCAAAGGAAGTCCAATTTCACAAAAATTTAAATTTGAAACTGCCATGCAGGCGACTTTGCTTGATTTGATTGATCGTCATGTGATTACTGCAAGCGATGAGGAATTAACTTGTCATCTGGATGAGCCAATGACAAGCTATGAAGCAGAAGTAATTGATATGGCATTTGGTGGAAAAGAGACCATAAAAATTGAAGACTTGTTTGCAGATTATCGTTTTGATGATGATTTGGTAGATAACTATAAGAAGAAATACAAAGGTCATACTTTAGAAACAAAATTAAACAGTCTTGGTGAAGCTTTCAATGATCGCTATCTTGCTAAACTTGAACAAATTACTGACTTAGTTAATCAAGAAATTTCACAAAAAGCTTTACCAGAAATTCGTGAGAACTTAAGTGATGGTATCGCTAAGAAATTTGAATATGCAAAAGGTCTCCTATTCCTTATCTTGATACCTGTTGGTATTGGTTTAATCTATCTTTTGTTTAATCTAAATCTAGTTTTTCTTGCTTATGGTCTTTTGTTAGCTTTGGTTGTTTTGAGTTTGGTCATTATCATGGTTAAATCTCATTATTACAAAGTTCATGGTATGATAACTGCTGAAGGACAACAACGTATTCAAGCTTGGGTTAGCTTTACTAATATGATGCGAGACATTAACAAATTTGATAAGGTTGATTGGCAAGGTGTTGTCGTCTGGAATCGTATCTTGGTTTATGCGACTCTGTTCGGCTATGCCAAACAAGTTCAAAAATTCCTTAAAATTCATAACATTAAACTTGCTAGCGAATCAGACTTTATGATGAATCCTGAAATTGGCTACCTTATTGGTATGCAAACTCATCGTTTGGGAATGGCTAGTCAAAGTGCTGATTCAGCTGCGCATTTCTCTGTATCATCTGGTAGTTCAGGCTCTAGTGGTGGATTCTCCGGTGGTGGCGGAGGCGGAGGCGGCGGAGCATTTTAAAATGCTTTCAAATCTGCTATAATTGAGGGGATATTAAATTAAGGAGAGCTTATGTTATTTTTCGAACTACTTAAGGCTATCTTTTTAGGGGTAGTTGAGGGAATTACAGAGTGGTTACCTGTTTCAAGTACAGGACACCTGATTTTGGTTCAAGAATTTATTAAATTGAATCAAGATAAAGCGTTTTTGGACATGTTTAACATTGTCATTCAATTGGGAGCTATCCTAGCGGTTATTGTGATTTACTTTAAACGTTTGAATCCATTCCAGCCAGGAAAAACAGCGCGTGAAGTTCAGTTGACATGGCAGCTATGGTTAAAAGTTGTTATTGCATGTATTCCATCAATTTTAATTGCAGTACCTTTTGATGATTGGTTTGAAGCACACTTCAACTACATGATTCCAATCGCAATTGCCTTAATTGTTTACGGGATTGCATTTATCTGGATTGAAAAACGAAATGCTAATATTGAACCTGAAGTGACTGATCTTGCTCGCATGCCTTATTTGACAGCCTTTTGGATTGGATGCTTCCAAGTTCTAAGTATCGTTCCAGGAACAAGTCGTTCAGGAGCAACAATCCTTGGAGCCATCATTGTGGGAACAAGTCGTTCAGTTGCAGCTGACTTCACTTTCTTCCTTGCTATTCCAACTATGTTTGGTTACAGTGGTTTGAAAGCTGTTAAGTTCTTCTTAGACGGAAATGTTCTAAACTTTAGCCAATTCTTGATTTTGATGGTGGCAAGCGTTACAGCTTTCCTTGTCAGCCTATACGTTATCCGCTTCTTGACTGATTATGTTAAGAAACACGATTTCACTATTTTTGGTAAATATCGTATCGTTTTAGGAACAATTCTTATTCTATATAGCATTGCCAAATTTATCTTTTAAAAAAGCCAGCAGCCCTTGTCAGGGCTGCTTTTTGTGACGTAAAAATTGAAAAAACAAGACTTTTCTTGTATAATAAAATGACTACTCGTGCGAGGTATATAGTATGGAAATGAAACAGATTAGCGAGACAACGCTAAAAATAACGATTAGTATGGAAGATTTAGAAGAACGCGGAATGGAGTTGAAAGACTTCTTGATTCCACAAGAAAAGACAGAAGAGTTCTTCTATTCAGTAATGGATGAATTGGATTTACCAGATAATTTCAAAGACAGTGGCATGCTTAGTTTCCGTGTGACACCACGTAAAGACCGCATTGATGTCTTTGTTACCAAATCTGAAATCAATAAAGATATAAACTTTGAAGATTTAGCAGCTTTTGATGATGTTTCAAACATGTCACCTGAGGAATTTTTCAAGACTTTAGAGCAGACAATGTTGTCTAAAGGCGACACGGAAGCTCACGAAAAATTAGGTAAGATTGAAGAAATGATGGAAGGTGCTGTTGAAGATGTTCTGACAGAACATGCCCAACAAGCTGAGACTGAACCGGAAGAAGATGTGAATCCATCAGATTATGTTCACTATGTCTTGGATTTTCCAAGCTTAGAAGCTACTGTTGCTTTTGCTAAGGCTATTGATTTTCCAGTTGAAGCTTCAGAGCTTTATAAGATGGATGGGGCTTACTACATGACAGTTCTCATTGATTTGCAAAATCACCCATCTTATTATGCAAATTTGATGTATGCCCGTATGTTAGAATACGCTGGCGCTGGTACAAAAACGCGTGCTTATTTACAAGAGCATGCAGTTGAGTTATTGACGGATGATGCCGTCGAAAAATTAAAAATGATTGAGTTGGTATAGTATGGCACCCTTTACAATTGAATATGTTTTAGTTTTAATTGGCGCGTTTTTATTATCACTTTTCTTGACGCCAATTGTTCGTTTTATTGCTTTTCGTGTTGGTGCCGTTGACAATCCAAATGCTCGTCGTGTTAATGAAGTCCCAATGCCAAGTAGTGGTGGGTTGGCGATTTTCTTAGCCTTTTTAATGTCATCTTTGATTTTTATGCCAATGGTTTTGAAACAGCCGATTTGGACGATTTCTTATTTTGATTATATTTTGCCAGTTGTTATTGGTGGATTTATCATTACAGCGACTGGTTTTATCGATGATATTTATGAATTGAAGCCAAAAACAAAAATGGCAGGAATTATTTTAGGAGCTGTTATTGTTTGGGCCTTTACGGATTTCCGTTTTGATAGTTTTAAAATTCCTTTTGGCGGACCGTTATTGCAATTCAATTCAGTAGTCACTTTCTTTTTGACGGTTTTTTGGATTATTTCAATTACAAACGCCATGAATTTGATTGATGGCTTAGATGGTCTGGTGAGTGGTGTTTCTATCATTAGCTTGATTACAATGGCTTTGGTATCTTATTTCTTCTTGCCACAGACCGACTTTTACTTGACTTTGACAATCTTATTATTAATTGCTTGTATTGCAGGATTTTTCCCTTATAATTACAATCCAGCTATTATATACTTGGGAGATACCGGAGCCCTTTTCATAGGATTTATGATTGGTGTCCTATCTCTTCAAGGGTTGAAAAATTCGACTGCTGTTGCGGTGGTGACACCAGTTATTATTCTTGGTGTTCCGATTTTGGATACAACTGTTGCGATTATTCGCCGTAAATTATCAGGGCGTCCAGCGACAGAAGCAGACAAGATGCATTTGCATCACCGTTTGTTAGCTATGGGGTTTACACACCGTGGAGCTGTTTTGGTCGTTTATGGAATTGCGATTCTTTTCTCACTTATCGCACTCTTGCTAAATGTTTCAAGCCGTTTAGGTGGTGTCCTTTTGATGATTGGTTTAGCCTTTGCCCTAGAAGTCTTTATTGAAGGACTTGAAATTTGGGGCGTTGGTCGAACACCACTTTTCGATACCCTTAAATTTATCGGAAATAGTGATTATCGCCAAGCGACAATGTTAAAATGGAAAAATCGCAAAAATAATAAGTAAATGGAAAGCCTATTATGGCTTTTTTTTGATATAATGATTAGTAACCCTATAGAACTGCGGTAATTTTCAGAAAAAAGTTACTGCCGCATTTGATAAATTGGAGGAACGTACACATGTCTGTACTTGAAATAAAAGATCTTCATGTTTCAATTGAAGATAAAGAAATTCTTAAGGGTGTCAATTTAACCCTTAAGACTGGAGAGATTGCTGCGATTATGGGTCCTAATGGAACTGGTAAATCAACGCTTTCAGCTGCTATCATGGGTAATCCAAATTACGAGGTTACTCAGGGTGAAATTTTGCTAGATGGTGAGAACATTCTTGACCTTGAAGTCGATGAACGCGCTCGCCTTGGTTTATTCCTTGCCATGCAATACCCATCTGAAATTCCAGGTATTACAAATGCTGAATTTATTCGTGCAGCTATGAATGCTGGAAAAGAAGATGACGAAAAAATTTCTGTTATGGATTTTATCACAAAATTGGATGAAAAGATGGAATTTCTTGGCATGAAAGAAGAAATGGCAGAACGTTACCTTAACGAAGGTTTCTCAGGTG
This sequence comes from Streptococcus sp. KCJ4932, assembly GCF_004352745.1. Lineage (NCBI taxonomy): Bacteria > Bacillati > Bacillota > Bacilli > Lactobacillales > Streptococcaceae > Streptococcus > Streptococcus sp. KCJ4932. The sequence goes on from NZ_SJWW01000021.1 coordinate 19,276, forward strand.
GTGAGAAAAAACGTAATGAAATTCTTCAATTGTTGATGCTTGAACCTAAATTTGCTCTTCTTGATGAAATCGATTCAGGTCTTGATATCGATGCTTTGAAAGTTGTTTCAAAAGGTGTTAACGCTATGCGTGGAAATGACTTTGGAGCAATGATTATCACTCACTATCAACGACTTCTTAACTACATCACACCAGATGTTGTTCATATTATGATGGATGGTCGTGTTGTTCTTACAGGTGGTGCAGAACTTGCTGCTCGTCTTGAAAAAGAAGGTTATGCGAAAATTGCCGAAGAACTTGGAATTAAATACGAAGAAGAAGTGTAATTGATGATGTCAAGTCTACTATTATAGTAGATGATACTCGTATGTTGGATATAAAAAGGAGTAAACATCAAATTATGACGAAAGAATCAGTTTTAAATTTTTCACAAGCAAAAGCAGAACCTTTGTGGTTGCAAGAGCGACGCTTAGCTGCTTTTGATCATATAGATAAATTGCCATTACCAGAAGTCAACCGTGTAAAATTTCACCGTTGGAACTTGGGTGATGGAAGTATTTCAGAGGATGTGGCTTTGGCTAATGTCCCTGATTTTACAGCACTTGGAGATAATCCAAAACTTGTTCAGGTTGGAACACAAACTGTCCTTGAACAATTACCTGTTGACTTGATGTCAAAAGGTGTTATTTTTACAGATTTTTATAGCGCTTTGGAAGAAATTCCAGAAGTGATTGAAAAATATTTTGGTAAAGCGCGTGGTGACTTGGAAGACAAGTTAGCTGCTTATCATACAGCTTACTTTAACAGTGCTGCTGTGCTTTATGTTCCAGATAATGTGGACATTGAAGAGCCAATCGAAGGTCTCTTTTTCCAAGATAAGGCTAGTGATGTTCCATTTAATAAACACGTCCTTATTATTGTAGGAAAAAATAGTCACATCAGTTATCTAGAACGTTTTGAATCAATCGGTGAAGGCGATGCTAAAGCAACAGCAAACATCTCTGTTGAAGTTATTGCTTTAGATGGCAGTCAAGTGAAGTTTTCTGCTATCGACCGTCTTGGAAATAACGTGACAACTTATATTAGCCGTCGTGCTCATCATGGTAAAGATGCTGTGGTGGACTGGGCAATCGGCATCATGAATGAAGGCAATGTGATTGCTGATTTTGATTCAGACTTGTACGGAGATGGTAGCCAAGCTAATCTTAAAGTGGTTGCCGCTTCATCTGGTCGTCAAGTTCAAGGTGTGGATACGCGCGTGACAAACTACGGTTGCCATTCAGTCGGACACATTTTACAACACGGTGTCATTCTTGAACGCGGAACATTGACTTTTAATGGTGTTGGTCACATTGTAAAAGGTGCTAAGGGAGCGGATGCTCAACAAGAAAGTCGTGTTCTGATGCTTTCAGACAAAGCCCGTTCTGATGCCAATCCAATCTTATTGATTGATGAAAATGATGTGACAGCTGGTCACGCCGCTTCAATCGGACAAGTTGACCCAGAAGATATGTATTATCTCATGAGTCGTGGTATTGACAAGGAAACAGCAGAACGCCTAGTTATTCGTGGTTTCTTAGGGACTGTTATCACTGAAATTCCTGTCAAAGAAGTACGTGACGAAATGATTGCTGTGCTTGACAGCAAGTTGGAGCAACGCTAATATGGCAAAATTAGACGCTCATAAAATCGCTCAAGACTTTTGCATCCTTGACCAAGTTGTTAATGATGAACCTTTGGTTTATCTAGACAATGCGGCAACAACTCAGAAACCACAAAAAGTACTTGATGCGCTCAATCAGTATTATCATACTATCAATGCCAACGTGCACCGCGGTGTTCATACCCTTGCTGAACGTGCAACAGCTGCTTATGAAGCCAGTCGTGAAAAAGCACGTCAGTTCATTAATGCTAAGTCAACAAAAGAAGTGTTATTTACACGTGGAACAACAACTGGACTTAACTGGGTTGCGCAGTTTGCCCAAGAAGTTCTTCAAAAAGACGATGAAGTGCTTATTTCGGTTTTAGAACATCATGCGAATGTCGTTCCTTGGCAACAAGTTTGCCATAAGACTGGTGCAAAATTGGTTTATGTTTATTTAAAAGATGGTCAGCTGGATATGGAAGATTTGCGTAGCAAACTTTCAAGCAAAACAAAATTTGTAAGCATTGCCCATGTTTCAAATGTTTTAGGCTCAGTGCAACCTGTTAAAGAAATTGCCAAATTAGCTCATGAAGTTGGTGCTTATATGGTGGTTGACGGTGCACAGTCTGCTCCTCATATGACAATCGACGTTCAAGATTTGGATTGTGATTTCTTTGCTTTCTCAGGACATAAAATGCTTGGACCAACAGGCATTGGTGTGCTTTATGGTAAAGAAGAATTGCTCAATCAAATGTCACCAGTTGAATTTGGTGGGGAAATGATCGACTTCGTTTACGAACAAGAAGCCACTTGGACAGAATTGCCTTGGAAATTCGAAGCCGGGACACCAAATATTGCTGGTGCTATTGCTTTAGGCGCGGCTATTGAGTATTTGGATGATCTTGGTTTAGATAATGTTCATGCGCATGAGCAAGAACTGGTTGATTATGTTTTACCTAAACTACAAGCCATCGAAGGAGTAACAGTTTACGGTCCACAAGACCCTAGTCAGCACATGGGAGTCATTTCATTTAATATTGATGGATTGCATCCACATGATGTGGCAACAGCACTTGATTATGAAGGTGTTGCTGTGCGAGCAGGACATCACTGTGCACAACCTTTGATTAATTATCTTGGAATTCATTCGGCAGTGCGCGCAAGTTTTTATATCTATAATACGAAAGAAGATTGTGATAAACTAATAGAAGCAATTCTTAAAACAAAGGAGTTTTTCAATGGCACTTTCTAGATTAGATAGTCTTTATATGGCAGTTGTTTCAGATCACTCAAAAAATCCACATCATCACGGAAAACTCGAAGATGTTGATCAAGTTAATCTTAACAATCCAACTTGTGGTGATGTGATTTCACTATCAGTTAAATTCGATGGTGATCGCATTTCTGACATTGCATTTGCTGGTGATGGTTGTACCATTTCAACAGCTTCATCAAGTATGATGACTGATGCTGTTGTTGGCAAGACGAAAGAAGAAGCTCTTGAACTAGCTGAGATTTTTTCAAAAATGGTTCAAGGTGAAAAAGACGATGCTCAAAAAAGATTAGGTGAGGCAAGTTTTTTGGCAGGAGTTTCAAAATTTCCACAACGTATTAAATGTTCAACTCTTGCCTGGAACGCTTTAAAAAAAGCTATTGAAAACGATAGTAAAAATACAGAAAGGTAATTAGATGCCTGAAAAAAACGAAAAAGTAACACCAAAACCAATTGATATTGGTGAATATCAATATGGCTTTCACGATGATGTGACACCAGTTTTTTCAACAGGAAAAGGAATTAGTGAAGACGTAGTTCGTGAATTATCTGCTGAAAAAGGTGAGCCAGAATGGATGCTGGAATTTCGCTTGAAATCATTGGAAATTTTTAACAAAATGCCAATGCAAGATTGGGGACCAGATTTGTCAGATATTGATTTTGATGAGATTACTTACTATCAAAAAGCATCTGATAAACCTGCCCGCTCATGGGATGATGTTCCAGATAAAATCAAAGAAACTTTTGAACGTATCGGGATTCCAGAAGCCGAACGAGCTTATCTCGCTGGTGCTTCAGCTCAGTATGAATCTGAAGTGGTTTACCACAACATGAAAGATGAGTATGACAAGCTAGGAATTGTATTTACGGATACAGATTCTGCACTAAAAGAATACCCAGAGCTTTTCAAAAAATATTTCTCTAAATTAGTCCCACCAACGGACAACAAGTTAGCTGCTTTAAACTCAGCTTTCTGGTCAGGTGGTACCTTCATTTACGTTCCAAAAGGTGTCAAAGTTGACATTCCTTTGCAAACTTATTTCCGTATCAACAACGAAGCGATGGGACAATTTGAACGTACTTTGATTATTGTTGATGAGGGGGCAAGTGTTCACTACGTTGAGGGATGTACCGCACCAAACTATTCATCAGCTAGTCTTCATGCAGCCATTGTTGAAATCTTTGCTCTTGAAGGTAGTTATATGCGTTATTCTACTATTCAGAACTGGTCAGATAATGTCTATAACTTGGTAACTAAACGTGCCACGGCTAAGAAAAATGCTACGGTAGAATGGATTGATGGTAACCTTGGTGCCAAAACAACAATGAAGTATCCATCTGTTTATCTTGATGGCGAAGGTGCGCGTGGGACAATGCTCTCAATTGCCTTTGCTAATAAAGGACAACACCAAGATACTGGTGCCAAGATGATTCACAATGCGCCACATACCTCATCGTCAATTGTTTCAAAATCAATTGCTAAAGGTGGCGGAAAAGTTGACTATCGTGGTCAAGTGACTTTTAATAAAAATTCTAAGAAATCAGTTAGTCACATTGAATGTGATACGATTTTGATGGATGACATTTCAAGTTCCGATACCATTCCATTTAACGAAATTCACAATTCACAAGTTGCTCTTGAACATGAGGCGAAAGTTTCAAAAATCTCAGAAGAACAACTTTACTATCTCATGAGTCGTGGCCTTTCTGAACAAGAAGCAACAGAGATGATTGTCATGGGATTTGTAGAACCATTTACAAAAGAACTCCCAATGGAATATGCTGTTGAGCTTAACCGTTTGATTAGTTATGAAATGGAAGGTTCTGTTGGATAACTTAAAAGAGACAAGTTTTTAAACTTGTCTCTTTTTTTCTATATATAGTAGGAAAAGAAATAGTAGTTTTTATAGTTTTTCGTTAACGTAAGTGACGAAGTGGTTCCACCAGACTTTAAGAAAAATGCTTTTTTTTACTTCTTTCTTAGCAAGTGCTGGTACGCTTGGCTTAGATTCTAGATAGCCAGTTCCGACGATTTGTTTATCATCATAAATGAAAGAACCAACTTTATCACCTTTGTTAATAGTAGCTTCGTAACCTTTTGCTTTTGTTGAGAATTTTACAGAAGCATCAGTACCAATACGATGAACAACCTTTAATTCTTGAGAAGCAACTGCAGGTACAGTCTTTTCTTTTCCATCGATAACTCTTGCTTTGCTGTTTTTAGTTGATTCGCCAGCATCAACAAGAGTAGTCATTTCGTAATTTGATTTAACGTAATCAAGAAGGGCATTAGTAGCTTCAAAACGAGCAAATTCATTTTCTTGCCAACCATCGGCATTCATGACAACGGAGATAATGCGCATGCCGTTTTCTGTAGAAGTCGCAACAAATGAAGCACCAGCAAGTTCAGTTGTACCGGTTTTTAGACCATCAACACCATCACGTTCGTAAGGCATTCCTTTGAGCATGTAATTATAAGTGTTCATTGTAGAACCATCAAAGTCAGCAGTTGTTTGGTTACTAATTTTAAGCACATCTGGGTACTCGGTGATTAAGTGTTGGGCAATGATGGCAACATCACGAGCACTTAGGGTATTTTCATCAGTTGAACTAGAACCTGGGTAAATGTTATCACCTAGGTAACTATTGTTAAGACCAGAAGCATTAAATAATTTAGCATCATTGATTCCCCATTCTTGGAGTTGAGCTTGCATCATATCAACAAACTTACTTTCAGTTCCACCTATTTGTTCTGCTAGAGCAATTGCAGCACTATTGGCACTAGCTACCATGGCAGCATTAACTAATTGCTCCACAGTATATTCGCGTGCTTCCATAGGAACGTTACTAGCATCCGAATTAGCTGTTAAATCATAAGCATAATCAGATATAGGAACTTTAGTATCCCAACTTAGATTCCCTTTGTCGATTTCTTTGTAAGTTAAGTAAACCGTTAATATTTTTGTCATTGAAGCAATACCATCAGGTGTAGTTGCATCTTTTTCATATAATACTTTACCAGTAGAAGCTTCAACAGCGATAGCGTGTTTAGCTGCTACATCAAAGGTATCATCAGCAGCAACTTTGTTTCCAATGAAGGCCAAGAGTAGGGCCAAAACAGCAAAAACTTTCTTCATTGTTCCATCCTTTGTTAAAAAATTAGATAATATGATTATATCATATTAATCGCTTTCTTTCAGTGTGTCAGAAAATCTGACAAAAAATTCAGAAAAAACTATTCTCTTCAGAAAAAACTATTTTCTTTAAGGAAACTTTATGATATAATTTTATTTGTCAAATAATATAATTTAGAGAGAACAACTAGGAGGGCGTCACATGTCACTAAACGGTAAAACATGGAAACGCGTCGGTCTTGGGGCTGTAGCCTTAGTCTCAACAGCTGTTTTGGCAGCTTGTGGAGGTAAAAGCTCATCAACTTCTTCAAAAACTGATGAGATCAATTGGTACACTCCGACTGAAATTAGCACTTTGGACATTTCGAAAGTTACAGATACTTATTCTTCAATTGCTATCGGTAACTCAGGTAGTAACTTACTTCGTCGTAACGAAGACGGTGAATTAAAACCTGACTTGGCTGAGAAAGTAGAAGTATCTGAAGATGGTTTAACATACACTGCCACATTGCGTGATGGTCTTAAATGGTCTGACGGTAGTGATTTAACGGCAGATGACTTTGTTTATACATGGCAACGTATTGTTGATCCAGCGACTGCTTCAGAGTATGCTTACCTTGCATCAGATGCGCATGTTTTAAATGCTGCAGAAGTTATCAATGGTACTAAGAGCGTTGATGAATTGGGAGTTAAAGCAGATGGTAATAAAGTAATCTTTACATTATCTAGTCCATCTCCACAATTTATGAGTCTTTTGACATTTGCTAACTTCGTTCCTCAAAACAAAGCTTTTGTGGAAAAAGCAGGAAGTGACTACGCTACAACTTCTGAAAAAGCACTTTATTCAGGTCCATATACAGTTAAAAATTGGAATGGTTCTAATGGTTCATTCACACTTGTGAAAAACAAATACTATTGGGACGCTAAAAATGTTAAATTGAAGAAAGTTAACGTCCAAGCTGTTAAAAAACCTGATACTGCCGTGCAAATGTACAAAGATGGTGAGCTTGATACAGCAAACATCTCTGGTACAGAAGCAATTTATAAAGCAAATAAAAGCAACAAAGATGTTGTGGATGCTCCAGAAGCAACATCTGCATACCTCGTTTACAACGAAACAGGTTCTGTTAAAGCTTTAGCTAATACTAAGATTCGTCAAGCACTTAACCTTGCAACAAATCGTGAAGGTGTTGTTAAAGCAGCTATCGATACTGGTTCAAAAGCAGCAACGGCTCTTGTTCCAACAGGACTTGAAACCTTAGAAGATGGTACTGATTTATCTAAATACGTATCACAAGATTACACTTATGATGCAAAACAAGCAGCAAAACTTTTCAAAGAAGGTCTTGCTGAAATCGGTGAAAAATCAGTTAAATTGACAATTACAGCTGATTCTGATACACCAGTTGCCAAAGCGTCAGTGGACTACATCAAACAAACATGGGAAGATGTTCTTCCAGGATTAAAAGTAGAAGAAAAATTCGTAACATTCAAACAACGATTGCAAGATTCTAAAACACAAAACTTTGATGTTGTTCTATCACTTTGGGGTGGTGACTATCCAGAAGGATCTACATTCTATGGATTGTTTACATCAGATTCAGCTTACAACTACGGTAAGTTTAGCGATGCTACATATGATGCAGCCTACCAAAAAGCATTGACTACAGATGCTTTGGATCCAGTAGCTGCTGCAGATGATTATAAAGCTGCTGAAAAAGCACTTTACGACAATGCACACTACAACCCACTTTACTTCCGTAACACAAAAGCACTTCAAAATCCATCAATCAAAGGTCTTGTTCGTAACTCAACTGGTTTGCAAGTTGACTTTACATATGCCTATAAAGACAAATAATCTTTAATAAGTATGAATAATGGGCAAGAATTGGTTGCGACCAATTCTTGCTTTTGTTGACAGGTAAAACTTTTCCCCTGCCAACAAAAGCAAATAAGAGAAGGAAATATTATGGTAAAATACATTCTTAAACGTGTTGCTATTCTTCTTGTAACACTCTGGGTAGTTGTTACCCTGTCGTTTTTCCTCATGCAAGTTATGCCTGGGACACCTTACAATAACCCAAAATTAACTGATGAGATGATTGCTTTAATGAACAAACAATATGGGTTGGATAAACCAGTTTGGCAACAATACCTTACTTACCTTTGGAATATTCTCCATGGTGATTTTGGTACAAGTTACCAATCAATCAACCAACCAGTCGGTCGTTTGATTTCACAACGCTTGGGTGTTTCAATTCAACTTGGTGTTCAAGCCCTAATCGTTGGTCTTCTTACTGGTCTTGCGGTTGGTGCTGCATCAGCACGTAATAAAAATAACTGGATTGATGGTGTACTTAGTGTTATTTCTACACTTGGTATTTCAGTACCATCATTCATTATCGGTCTTTTCTTATTGGTTACTCTTGGTTTCAAATGGAGCTTGTTCCCACTTGCAGGATGGGGTTCATTTGAACAAACAATCATGCCATCTATTGCCTTAGCAATCCCAGTCTTTGCTCAAGTAACACGTTTCTTCCGTGGACAAATGATTGAAACATTGAGTTCTGATTACATTCAATTAGCAACTGCTAAAGGTTTGAATAAACGTCAAGTGACACGTAAACACGCGTACCGTAACTCAATGATTCCAGTTTTGACTTTGGTTGGTCCTATGGCAGCAAACTTGCTAACAGGTTCAGCTTTGATTGAACAAATTTTCTCAATTCCAGGAATTGGTCAACAATTTGTAACATCAATCCCAGCTAAAGACTATCCAGTAATTATGGGAACAACAATCGTTTATGCAATGATGTTGATGGTTGCTATCTTGGTAACAGATATTGCAACAAGTATTGTTGATCCACGTGTACGCTTGCAATAAGGAGACTATTCATGGCAGATAAAACAAGAGAATTTAAACTTGTTGGTGTTGGTTCAGCCAGCTCACAAGAAAAAATTGAAAAGCCTGCTCTTTCTTTTATGCAAGATGCATGGCGCCGTTTGAAGAAAAATAAATTAGCTGTTATTTCAATGTGGTTCTTGGGAATTTTACTTGTATTCTCAATGATTTCAGTAGTTTTGGTACCACGTGATGACGCTAATGCTTTCAATACAAAAGAAGTTACAACTTACCGTAACCTTCCACCAAAACTTAGTGACAACCTTCCATTCTGGAACGGTAAAATTACTTATTCTGGTAATACTGAAGCTAACGATGCTTATGCAGACCAAGGTGTTCCAGAAGGTAAAAAATTTATCCTTGGTACTGATAACCTAGGTCGTAGTGTTGCTAAACGTATCATCGTAGGTGTGCGTATCTCACTTCTTATTGCTATCGTTGCAACATTGATTGACCTTTTGATTGGGGTAACTTATGGTTTGATTTCAGGTTATGTTGGCGGACGTGTCGACATGGTTATGCAACGTATTATCGAAGTTATTTCATCAATTCCTAACTTGGTTATCGTTACAATGCTTGGTCTTTTGCTTGGTAATGGTGTTACATCAATCATTATTTCAATTGCTATCGTTGGATGGACATCAATGGCTCGTCAAGTACGTAACTTAACACTTTCTTACCGTGAACAAGAGTTTGTTCTTGCTGCTCGTTCATTAGGTGAAAGTGCTCCTAAAATCGCGTTTAAACACATCCTTCCAAATATTTCAGGGATTATTATTGTTCAAATCATGATGACAGTTCCAAGTGCCATCATGTATGAAGCTGTGCTTTCAGCTATTAACCTTGGGGTAAAACCACCAACAGCATCACTTGGTTCATTGATTACTGATGCTCAAGAATACTTACAATACTACCCTTATCAAGTAACTCTACCAGCCCTTGCTTTGGTATTAATCTCACTTGCTTTCATCTTGTTAGGTGACGGTCTTCGTGATGCATTTGATCCAAAATCTGGTGATCGTTAGGAGGAAAAAATATGAGTGAAGAAACAATTTTACAAGTTAAAAACCTCCATGTAGATTTCCAAACCTACGCTGGAGAAATTAAAGCCATTCGCGACGTCAACTTTGACTTGAAGAAAGGCGAAACACTTGCTATCGTAGGTGAATCTGGATCAGGTAAATCTGTAACAACTAAAACATTAATGGGGCTATCTGCTTCAAATGCTACTATTACAGGTGACATTGACTTTAAAGGTAAAAAACTTACTGAATTAAAAGAAGACGAATGGATCAAAGTTCGTGGAAATGAAATCGCAATGATCTTCCAAGATCCAATGACAAGTCTTGATCCAACAATGAAAATTGGTCAACAAATTGCTGAACCAATCATGATCCACGAAAAAGTTTCAAAACAAGAAGCTTGGAATCGTGCGCTAGATTTAATGAAAAATGTTGGTATTCCAAATGCGGAAGAACATATCAACGATTACCCACACCAATGGTCTGGTGGTATGCGTCAACGTGCTGTTATTGCAATCGCACTTGCTGCTAACCCAGATGTATTAATTGCTGACGAACCAACAACTGCCTTGGATGTTACTATTCAAGCTCAAATTCTTAACTTGATGAAAAAAATTCAAAAAGAACGTGGTTCATCAATCATTTTTATCACCCATGACCTTGGTGTCGTTGCTGGTATGGCTGACCGTGTTGCAGTTATGTATGCTGGTAAAGTTATTGAATATGGAACAGTTGACGAAGTCTTCTACAATCCGCAACACCCATATACTTGGGGCTTGTTGAACTCAATGCCAACAACTGACACAGAAGCTGGTAGCTTACAATCAATCCCAGGTACACCACCAGATCTTCTTAACCCACCAAAAGGTGATGCTTTTGCACCGCGTAACGAATTCGCTTTGGATATCGATTACGAAGAAGAACCACCAATGTTTAAAGTTAGTGATACTCACTTTGCTGCAACTTGGTTGCTGGATGAGCGTGCACCTAAAGTAACACCACCATTACCAATTCAAAAACGTTGGGCAAAATGGAAAGAACTTGAAGGGAGAAAAGCTTAATGACTGAAAATAGAAAAAAGCTTGTTGAACTTAAAAATGTCTCTTTGACTTTCAACGAAGGAAAAAAGAATGAAGTAAAAGCCATCAACAACGTCAGCTTCGATATCTATGAAGGTGAAGTCTTTGGTTTAGTTGGTGAATCAGGTTCTGGTAAAACAACTGTTGGACGTGCTATCTTAAAACTTTACGATATTAGTGATGGTGAAATCGACTTTAATGGAGAAACAGTTTCTAATCTTAAAGGTAAAGAACTACATGAATTCCGTAAAAATGTGCAAATGATTTTCCAAGACCCACAAGCAAGTCTTAATGGACGTATGAAAATCCGTGACATCGTTGCCGAAGGTCTTGATATTCACAAACTCGTTAATAGTAAAGAAGAGCGTGATGAAAAAGTTCAAGAATTACTTTCTCTAGTAGGTTTGAACAAAGATCACATGACTCGTTACCCACACGAATTCTCTGGTGGTCAACGTCAACGTATCGGTATTGCACGTGCTCTTGCTGTACAACCAAAATTCATCATTGCTGATGAACCAATTTCTGCGCTTGACGTATCTATTCAAGCACAAGTAGTTAACTTGATGCAAAAACTTCAACGCGAAAAAGGCTTGACTTATCTCTTCATCGCTCACGATTTGTCAATGGTCAAATACATTTCAGATCGTATTGGTGTAATGCACTGGGGTAAAATGCTTGAAATTGGAACATCTGAAGATGTTTACAATAACCCAATCCACCCATACACTAAGAGCTTGTTGTCTGCAATTCCAGAACCAGATCCAGAATCTGAACGTGAACGTGTGCACCAAGTTTATGACCCAAGTGCAGAACTTGATGGTCAAGAACGTGAAATGCGTGAAATTACACCAGGTCACTTTGTACTTTCTACAGAAGCTGAAGCTGAAGAATATAAAAAAGCATTATCATAATCAAAAAGGGGGCATAGTACCCTCTTTTTTTTGTTTAAAAGCAAATAAAAGTCATTTTAATTGCTTTTGAAGAGAATAAGTATTAGAATAGACACGTAGTCAATTTGCTGCTGCGATAACCGATTTTAGAGGGATCTGATGGCAAGTTGAAAAAAACTGAAAAAAGTTTCATAAAAGCGTTGACACGCTGTAGTAAATTTAGTATACTGATATAGCTGTTGTTCGAGAGGGCGACGGCAACAAATTTGAAAAGAACTTGAAAATTTCTTGAAAAAAGATGTTGACAAAGCGTTTCAAATTTGATAGAATATAGAAGTTGTCTCTGATGAGACAAAG
>NZ_SJWW01000022.1:0-31031 GCF_004352745.1 Streptococcus sp. KCJ4932
ATAATTAAAAATCCATTTAAAAAAAGAGGAAAACTCTCTTTTAACAGTTGAATTACTTTCAAAAATTCATTCTTTTGAAAAATTTCTGTCACAATGATTTTTTCAAAAGAATGTGAAATACGCATATCAAAAAATAATATGAAAGCATAAGAAATTATACACACAAATTTCAATGAGCATAATAAATCTCCTGTTAAGTGAACAGAAAGTGTAAAAATAAAAAAGATTAATAAATTACGATATGTTAATGATTTTCCTGCAATATCTAACCTCTCTCTTTGTTGAAAAAGTCCTTGAAATAAATCTGATATTGCATCAGATAATCTATAAATAGTAACAAAGAAGATAACTTGACTTTTATTCTTATCAAAATTCATAAAAAGTAAAAAAAGTATTATAGCAATAATCATTAACACTGATGTTAAAAACCTAGCTAAAAAATAATTTGAAAATGAATACTTTTCTCCAATATCTGTTGCTTGAAAGTTTCTTACCTGAAAAAGTCCAATAACAACCAAAAGGTTACCTATTGAATAAGCATAGGCATATACATCTGAATCAGAAGTACTTAGGAATCTCGAAACAATCATCAGCAAAAATACAGAAATTAATGCTGAAGAAACACTTCCAATCATATTCCAAATAAAATTTTGCTTTTGATTGATAATAACTGTACTATTCATAACTAATTTTTATTTCTTTTTAACGCAATAGACTGAATTAAACTTCTAAGCTTAACTTCATTTTTAGAAACTTTCTTGGTTAACTTATACTGATTAACCATTAAGAGAAAAATGATGAATAGAAATACAAAATTCGCTGGGGATTGGAAGCCTAATAATTTTGAAAAAAGGATAATTATGCTAGGACAAATAGAAAAAATCAGCAAAATTGTTGAAAATAATAACCAAAAAAAGCTCTCCTCAATTTGAAGATTTGACTTCCTTATACTTCGAAAAATTACAAAAAAAGTTACTAAAGCTACAAAAGCCAATAATAGTTGCAAAGGTAAAGTCATTTTATTTTTCCTTTCTAAAAATTTGAATTACAATTATCGAAGTAAACATGTGAATCATATATTTAATTGATCTTGAAAGAGTTAAATAAGACTCTCCTGCTTCTCTATCTTTCATCTTAACTTGAACCTCTTTCACCTTAAATCCTCTTCTAATCAGAAATGATATTGTATCTGGTTCAGGAGTGAAATTGATATTCGTAGCATATTGCTTAATCAATTTTTTATTAAACATCCTCATTCCTGAAGTAGGATCTTCAATTCGTTTACCAGTTGTTATCTTGATCAAAAAACTAATAAGCGTATTACCTAGCATTCGAAGAGACGTCGGACGTTTTACACTGACAAAACGAGAACCAATCGCACAATCATTTCCTTCATCAATCGCATCGCTCAAATCTTTAATATACTCGGGTAGGTGCTGACCATCACCATCAAATTGAACAGCCTTACCATAGCCATTTTGTAAAGCATACTTAAATCCAGTTTGAACTGCGCCGGTCAAGCCCAAGTTTTCAGGTAAATCTATAATATTAAATCCATTTTTATGACAAATTTCAGAAGTTGAATCTTTTGATCCGTCATTTACAACCACATAATCATAAATCGCATAATTTTTCTCAAGATTGCTTACAACTTTTTCAATAGATTCTTCCTCATTATAAGCAGGTATTATTACAAGTATTTTATTTTTCACTTACTCCACTCCTATCAAAATTTGATTTTTGGCTTCTTTCATAAAACTTCATCAACAGATTTGCAATAAAATTTGGCCAAAATAACTTAAACATCTCCAAATCTTCCTTGCTACGAACATTTTCTGATATTGTAGCTGAAGTCTCAGATTCGCCATGAATTCGATGATACATAAGAACTTCATTAATGAATTGAAAACTTCCAACGTAGTGGCTACTGATATCATACCAAGCATACCAATCTAAATTTGTCCTGAAATCCTCCTTAAATCTAAATCCTGATAAATTAGCTCTATTATAAGACACCGATGGACAAGAAATGGCATTTCCAAAAGCTAAAACTCGATTTCTCCAAAATTTAGATTTTGGAAATACACGCATAATATTTAACATTAGACGCTTTATTTTTAAATTAGTTGTTTTGGCATCAATAATACCTGCTCTATATTCAGCATAATCTGTAATGACTATAGTTGAATCGGTATGTTTTTCAAATATTTCTAACGTTTTCTCAAGAAAATTTGGTAGGTAAATATCATCTTGGTGTGCTATTGTCACGTACTGAGTTTCAACAAACGACCAAGCATTATTCCAATCTTTTCCAATACCTCCTCCTTCTTTTGAAAAAACTGGAATATTGTACTCTGAACAGATATTATTAATAAAATCACTTGGGGTTGAAGTATAACAAATAATATTTGTAGAAACGGTCTGCTTTTTTAACGATTTAATACAATCTTCTAAAAATGGACTATTTCCATATGCGCAAATAACAAAAGTGTGTTTTGTATCTTTCATTATCCCTCCTTAATCTCTAAATCCATTAGGGTGCTTTTTCTGCCATCTCCATGAATCTTGACACATTCTATGGATATCATATTTAGCTTCCCATCCCAATTCTTCTTTCGCTTTTGAAGCATCTGCATAACATGTAGCAATATCACCCTTACGTCTTGGAAGAATTTGATATGGAATATCAAAACCAACAACAGCCGACATATTTTTTATCATATCTAATACAGAATACCCTTTACCGGTACCTAAATTATATATAGACAGTCCAGATCCTTCAACTAATTTTTGCAAAGCTGCCACATGGCCCTTAGCTAAATCTACAACATGAATATAATCTCGAACACCGGTACCATCCTCTGTGTCATAATCATTTCCAAATACCCCAACACGCTCCAACTTACCAACTGCAACTTGGGTAATATATGGTAATAGATTATTAGGGACACCTTTAGGGTCCTCACCCAAATCGCCTGACTTATGAGCTCCAATTGGATTAAAGTATCTTAATAAAACAATATTCCACTCATTATCAGAATTGTATAAATCTGTTAAAATTTCTTCTAACATTAGTTTTGTACGTCCATAAGGATTAGTTACAGACAAAGGAAACTCCTCTTTAATTGGAACTGTTTTGGGACTACCATAAACTGTAGCTGACGAGCTAAAAATAATATTTTTACAGCTATGATGTTTCATTACTTTTAAAAGATTCAAAGTTCCAGCAATATTATTATCATAATAATCAAGAGGAATTACACTAGACTCCCCTACTGCTTTCAGCCCAGCAAAGTGAATTACACCTTCAATTTTTTCAGCTTCAAAAATTTTTTCTAATTGCTTTTCATCACGAATATCCACTTCATAGAAATCCAATGTTTTATTCGTTTCTCTTTCAACAATTTTCAAGCTTTTTGAACTACTGTTACAAAGATTATCTAGAACAACAACCTCGTGTCCAGCATTTAATAATTCGATACAAGTATGTGAACCAATAAAACCTGCTCCACCAGTGACTAAAATTTTTGCCATAATTAACCTCCTAAAATATTTTGCAAAAAATACCTTAAAATATCAAGTGCTTTTTTAAAATTCTCTTAATAATATATTTAACGGCTCTAGCTGGCCCAACAAAGATATATTTAAAAGCACCTTTTATCCCACCCATATATGTAAAATCAACATAAGTGTGAGGAGCGCTATCACCACGTTCATTATATAATTTGTTATCAACAAATGGTGTTATTGAAACTTTATTTTTAGAGATTCTAAAATCATAGTGTTCATTCCATGCAATATAAACAAGTAATCGTTCAATGGCATGTAAAATAGAATTTTGTGGTAATGGTTCAGCTGGAACATCTTCATCAGTTAATTCTAAATCAAATAACGGTTTTAAGGCATCATACTTAAACCAGACAAAGGTTCCATAACTCATAACAAATGTATGGAAATTATTGAAATCAATTGTTTTGGTCATTCCCATTTTTTCCCATAAATCATTCATTTCAGGAGCAATCAAATGTTCGTTCCATGCATCAACAATCTTATTAAATCTAAAGAAAGTCGGGATATCAGCAATAACAAGTCCCAATTTATCATTTTCAAAGTTAGCAAGAATATTATCAGCAGGTTTTATTAGCATATCAATCAGCTCATTTCGCCAAGATTCACCTGCCCAAAAATCTGCCTCTTTAGATTTTTTAGTATGGAAATGTCCAATATAATCATAACCAGATAAATATTCTTTCAACTTCAACATTGGTAGAACATCACGTCCAATATTTCCAGTTACAAAAATTCGAGCATTTTTACCATTTTCATCTAAAATCGATTTAATTTCCTGTTGTTTAGTTTCACTATCAGTTGTAATATATAAATCATAACTAAAATGGAAATTTTCAAAAGCATTCAGAAAATCTTCTAATAAATCAACATAGAAAACATGAAGATGCACTGCAACTTTTTTATCTGTTAACGAAACCGCAGGGACTTCTTTAACGTACTTTCTAGCCAACAAATACTTAAAGTCAGGGAAATTGATTTCAGACATGTGCGAAATAATTAAGTCCACTGGGTAATCTGTTTTTTTATCAATTTCATCCAAAAGATAGGGTACAATATGCTGATTATTATCAATTGCCTTAACTTTGATAAACGGTACTTTATGATTTAAAATTGCCGTTGGATGGTAAAAAGAAAAATCGGCATGCAACATGTGACTTGCGTCTTCATTTACAGTATTAAAAATGACTTTATATTTAAAACCTGCATCCAAGAATTTTGTCGTTACTTGTGTTTCGTAGTTATCAATTACCTCTTGAACATTGGTATAGTTTTTCACATTTTCCCAAAAATTTTTAAACTCTGGAGAAATAACAACAGAGTTTTTAAATGTAATAAAATAACTTTGAATATGTTCACGAAAACCTTGAGTATAACGAGATTTAGGAGTAGCACGGTTATTTGTTAGCCCCCAGAAATCAACACTATCATCACTCTCATACTCAAGATAGTAATCTTTAATATCCCACAACGGACCGAAACAAGTATCGTTCATAATTGTGACAGAATCATAAGTAGCCAGCTCTTCAAATCCAACTGTAGTCATACCATCACGCCAAGCAGCAAAATCAAAACCAATATTTTCTCTTTGAATAAAAGAATCCATCAATCGATATTCAACCAACTTATGATAATCGTTATCATTAATCGAACTATTTGAAATAAATACCACTTTTGAAAAAAGTGGGCGCATTTTTGTCAATTGGTAATACACATGTGAACTAATATGATTGTACTTATTAAAATGGACGTACAATAATAAACGTTTCATTTTTTTCTCCTAAAAAAATTAATAATAGCAGTAGGAATTATCCAACGTCGTGAATGTGTAACTGAATTATAAGCAACAATCATTTTCTCCAGTTCCTGTTTATAATAGTGTCTTTCATCATTCACTTGTTTGTAATTAATTCTATATGATTCTAATTCTTTAACTTGCTTTTGTAGATGTAATAAATCTTGAGAAAGAGTTTTAGCAATGTAATCATCACGGTTAATATCATCGACATTAAACATTTCATAAACTAGTTTAAAAGTTTTTTGACTGGATGTAGAAACATCATAAATCAATTGAGGATCATAACCTTTAAACATCACATAATTCCCAATGATATCGCCATTTGAGTAACTTGGTAAAATTTCTGTATCAGATTCCTGATTAATCAAAGCAACTCGCTTATAAAAACTAGGTAACTCAGACAAATCAACTCTAACTGTAGTTACTTCTTCTGGAAGATTGAACAGCACGCAGCCATTCTCTTCAAACTTAAATTTAAGAACTTTATCTTCACTAAAATTTTCACCATCAGTAATATAATAGATTTTTACATATTGGTTTTCAAAAGCTAAATTAATATTTTTATCAAAATGAATACCAATTGCACGTTCTATTTCATCACTAGCAATTGTCTGATACTTAGTCAATATATAAATATATGCTTCATAAAATTTTAGAAGATCACCTCTTGCTGAGCGTGAAACATCAAAAACTCGATAATTTAAAAACGTACTATGATTAGCAATAGGTTTTGCATTTCTTACTAAAACAAGATTTAAAAAGAAATCATAATCCTCAAGTTGTTTTATGCTATCGTCATATTTTACATCACCTAAAACAGATGTTCTAACTAATGAAGTCGACGAAATATAATTACCAACTAAGAATGTATTTAAATCAAAATCTCTAGCTTGTACTACCACAGCACCATTTTCAGGATTTACTAAATTACAATATGCAATATCAGCATCATTGTTTTCAAGACTGTGTAATAATTCTGAAACATAATTTTCTTCAAGATAATCATCACTATCTACAAAAAGAAAAAAATCACCATTTATTAATTGTAAGCCCTTATTTCTGGTTCTTACCACTCCTGAATTGTCATGAACGAAATAATGAGTTTTGTTATAGGGAGAATCTTTAAGAGTTTCCTTAATAACCTGACCTGAATTATCTGTTGACCCATCATTTAATACAATTAATTCAATATTCTTATGAGTTTGGTTAAATATACTCCTTAAACACTGTTCAATGTATTTTTCGTGGTTATAACAAGTTACTAAAACTGATACTAAAGTCTCACTCATTTAAACTTCCATGTTCCATTTCTTTGAATTATACCTGTTGCAGAATCTAAAGCAGAAATATCATCCGATGCAATATCATCTCTGTTGATTACAATAATAGGATTTGTTGTAGCATCCGTAAATGCGAGCATGTTTCCATCAACGTCTCTAACAGTCACTTCCAATTTTAATTTCAAATTGTTGACTGAAGATAATTTACATGAATAATAAGCTGTTTTATGTCCAATTTCCTTAGTCTTATTATCCAATGTGTTATCATTATAAATCCATACATTACGATCAATATCAGTTAACGATAGTCCAATATATGTTTCAACGTCTTCCATCACATCATACTCAATTTTAAAATTAATATCATCATTTGGAGTAATCTGATTAGAAGATAATAATTCTAGCTTGAAATTTTCAACCTTTGGTTTTACTTTTTCAGCACTATCACCTTGATTTTGTTCCTTCTGAGTTTCCTTCAAAGGAGCTGTATTATCGTAGCTGTATTGGTTGGCAACATCAAACGGATCACCATATGCTTTAACCAAACCGTTTTCAATAAGAACAGCGCGGTTACAATACTTCTTAACTGCTCCCATATCATGGGTTACAAGAATTGTTGTCTTACCACTTTCTTTACGTTCCATGAAATAATCATTACACTTACGTTGGAAAGCTTCATCACCTACGGCAAGCACTTCATCAAGAATGAGCACGTCACCTTGGGCTTTAATAGCAACTGAAAACGCTAAACGGACTTGCATACCACTTGAGTAGTTTTTTAGCTTTTGATTCATGAAATCTTCTAGCTCAGCAAACTCAACGATGTCATCATACATGGCATCGATTTCTTCAGTTGTGAACCCAAGCATGGCACCGTTCATGTAGACATTTTCTCGTCCTGTCAATTCAGGGTTAAAACCAACTCCAAGCTCAATAAATGACACCATTTTACCATTAACCGTAACTGTTCCTTTTTCTGGAACATAGATTTGTGAAATGATTTTCAAAAGTGTTGATTTACCAGAACCATTACGACCAACAATCCCAAAGAAATCTCCTTTGTGAACATCAAATGAAATATCTTTTAAGACATGTTGCTCACGATAACCTTTGACTCCTTTAAAACGATTAACTAGAGCTGTACGTAAACTATGAGTTGCTTCAGTTGGTAGTTTAAAATATTTACTAACATGATCAACTTTTACTGCAATTTCTTTATCTGACATTATAAAATCTCCGCAAATTTCTTAGCATGCTTATGGAAAATTGAATATCCAACAATAAGAATTAAAACTGGAAGGATGTAAGGAATAACTCCCCAAATATGATTGTTATATAACTCCCAACCACGCATGCTACCTGAATAAACAATGTAATGACGCATATCTTGAATGATTTGTGCAAGTGGGTTTAGCATCATTAATTTTGCTACGGTAAACTGATTTTTTTGAATAATAAAAGTCAATGAATAGATAACAGGTGTAGCATACATTCCAGCTTGCATTACAACTTCCCAAATCGGTCCCAAGTCACGATATTTAACAAATAAAGCTGCAAGAATAAAAGCAACTCCCGCTGATATCATGGCTAATTCAATAAACAATGGAATAATGACTAAAAAGTTCCAACTTAAGTGAACACCATTAACTAGTGCAAAAACAAATACAACTAAAAGGTTAATACCATAGTTAATAGCTGCACCAACTACTGAAGAGATAACAATGATTTCCTTAGAAAAATTCAATTTACGTAATAAGTCACCACGAGTTACAATTGAAACCATGCCCATATTGGTAGCTTCTTGGAAAAATGACCATGTTACCATACCTAAAAGCACACCAATTGCATAATGAGGTGTTCCGTCATCTAATCTCAAAAAACGGATAAACACCAAATACATAATTGTGAAAAGCATTAATGGTTTTAAAATTGACCACAAATGCCCAATTAAACTTCCTTGGTAACGAAGCTTAAAGTCCGTTTTTACCATTTCTTTTAATAAGATTTTATTTTCTTTACTAAAGAACTTCATTTATTTCTCCTATAACCAAATTTGGTAATAATTAATGTTCTAAACACAAGCGTATGGAAGGTACGATTTTTGCGTAAGCCATACTGATTCAATGCTTTTATTCGTTGAATTAGTGACTTGTCCATAATCGTTGTAAAATTTTCAACCAAGTCTCTTTTTCCAGGGGTCAATGCTAAATCTAATAAAAAACGTGCTTGAGTTTGACTAGCATTAATCAACCACCAATATTTTTCGACTAATTTATGAGGCTTAATCCAATTTTTCATGCGTTTAGTCCATGTACGCGCTCCTAACACATTAGCATCATGTTGACGATACAATTCAGTTGGGTAATCAACATAAGCAAGATTACCTAAAGCGCTAGCAAGCAAAGCAAGATACCAATCGTGCATCAACAAATATTCTGTTGATGTCCATAATTCAGCCAATGCATGATTTATCATTGCTGTACCACCAGTTACTGTGTTTTCAGTCAGTTCTTGAACCAACTCAGTATTGGCATGATCAGACTGTGTTTTAATCATGCTTTCATGTAAAACATTTAAATCTCGGTCAACAATTTTCAAATCTGTATAAACTAATAAAGGTTTCTGACTATCATACTTTTCTGCTTCTGCTAAAGTAACGGCCAATTTATCTTCTAGCCAAATATCATCTTGATCAGAAAAGAAATAGTAATCAGCTTTGCTATGTTTTAAAAGGGTATAAAAGTTTTTAATAACGCCAAAATTTTCACGATTGTTAGCATTAATAAAAACAATACGTGAGTCAAGCTGCGCATAGTGCTTAATAATTTCGGGTGTCGTATCACTAGAGCCATCATCACGAATATACAAAGTCCAATCCTTGACTGTTTGTTTCTGAATGCTTTCAATCTGTTCAGCCAAAAATTGTTCACCATTGTAGGTAGACATGAGAATATTAATCTTCATTTAAAAATAGTCCCTCGTACTCTCCAACGATTTTTTCCCATGTGTAATTTTGTTTAACAATGGCACGCGCACGATTGCCATATTCCGTAAAATCATAATGACCATCGGCGTCATTAATCAAACATGAGAGATTACCTGATGTTTTATTCCAATAAAAAGCACTTGCTCCTGCAACTGACTTATTGAAAGGCACATCAAGTACAAGATTTAACTTGGTATGTCCTAGAGCTTCTAACAAACCAGGATTTGTTCCACCAACTTCATGACCGTGGATATAAGCAAAAGCATTCTCACGAATATAGTTCAGTAAGTCACGATCATATACAGTGCCGACAAACTTAACCCTGTGATCACGTTCAAAGTTTGTCAAATGTTTCAATTTATCAAAATAAGCACTATTTTTGTGGTTAGAAATAATAATCAAATCACGTCTTGTATTTGATTTCATAAACTCACGAATTGCTGTTTCATAATTGTTTTCTGGCACAAATCGGCCAACGATCAGATAATAGCCATTTTCCTTAGTTTTCCAATTATCAAAACATTTTCTAACCTTATAATCATCAGCTGTTAGGGTTGATTTTTTCAAATCCGTTCCATAAGCAATAAAACGTGTCTTAGCATCTGGATAAGATTCTTTTATATAGTTTTCAATACCAATATTATCTGAAATAACCAAATCAACTGTTTTAGCCATCGATTTTTCAGCATATTTTAAATAAGCTTGAACCGGTTTTGACCATTTTGAGCGTTTCCACTCAAGACCATCTGGATTGACATAAACTTTCCCACCAAGAGCGTGAATTCTCCAAACAAAAGGTGCAATAAATGCCCCAATTGTGTTACCCAAAATATAAAAAATAGGGTGTTCAATACCAGATCTTTTTACCATTTGAAGTCCATAAGTAATTGCCATCATATCATAAGCAATCACTCGTGCTGGACCAATTTTAGGTGCCTTGATGGTAAAACAATCTGCGCCCTCATATTTAAAATGCGTATGATGTTTATCATCACTTAAACAAGCGACGTGATAAACAATATCTGAGCTCTGCTTATTTTTTACCAACTCCTCAACAAAAGTCTCAAAGCCACCATACTTTGCAGGCAAACCTCGACTTCCGATGATGAATACATGTTGCATGGCACACTTCTCCATTCTAAAATACAATCAAAAATATTATACCATATTTTAAATAAGCTGGCGATGGAAAAACGAAAGCCTCTTGAGAATATAGGCAGT
The DNA here is from genome assembly GCF_004352745.1 of Streptococcus sp. KCJ4932. Taxonomy (NCBI): domain Bacteria; kingdom Bacillati; phylum Bacillota; class Bacilli; order Lactobacillales; family Streptococcaceae; genus Streptococcus; species Streptococcus sp. KCJ4932. The sequence goes on from NZ_SJWW01000022.1 coordinate 10,853, forward strand.
TTAGAAAAATAACATAACTAAAAAGGAAGTTAAGCTTTCGCTTAACTCCTTAAATGATATTGCTAATCCCCTTATAATAACTCTTGCTGATACTTTTCGATTTCTTCTTGATTAGCCCAAATAAAATGATTGGGTTTTATTTCAAACATCCGAGGCTTGTCAACTGTATAATCATGTTGTTCCGGATCGTAGACAACTAATTCTTTTTGGCGTTCTAAGATCGGATCTGGAATAGGAACTGCAGACAACAGAGATTTAGTGTAAGGGTGAATAGGATGATGAAATAACTCCTCAGTTTCAGCAATTTCAACAATCACCCCTTGATGAATAACTGCAATACGATCTGAAATGAAACGTACAACTGACAGATCGTGCGCAATAAATAAGTATGTCATACCATTTTCTCTTTGAATCTCTTTCAACAAATTAAGTACCTGTGCTCTAACTGAAACATCCAAAGCCGAAATAGGTTCGTCAGCGATAATAAATTCTGGATTCATTACAAGCGTTCTTGCAATTCCAATACGTTGTCGTTGTCCCCCTGAAAATTCATGAGGATATCGTGTTAAATGTTCTGGTAACAAACCTACCTTTTCAATAATTTCTCTAACTTTTTGTCTACGTTCTTCTTCGTCTTTATATAATTTAAAATTATAAAGACCTTCAGAAATGATATAATCTACTGTTGCTCGCTCATTTAAACTGGCTGCTGGATCCTGAAATATCATCTGAATTTTTTGAATAAGATTTCCTTTTTCAGCCTTACTCAACCTCGTATTGATTCTCTTACCGTCAAAAATTATATCTCCAGAACTTGTTTCATTAAGGCCTACTATTGCTCGTGCAATCGTTGTTTTTCCACTTCCTGATTCTCCGACAAGTGAAAATGTCTCTCCTTTGTTGATAAAGAAATTCGCATTTTTTACAGCAGTAAATTTCTTATTTCCCTCCCCAAATGAGATTTCTAAATTTCGAATATCTACTAATTTTTCAGGCATTTTCTCTCTCCTTACTCAACATTTTTTGCGAAATCTTATGATGTAAATCTTGGATAACCTCCGGCTTATCAACTTTTGGAGCATCTGGATGAAGTAACCAAGTTTTAGCCCAATGCGTTTTTGATACATTAAAAATCGGTGGTTCTTCCGTAAAATCAATTTTCATTGCAAAATGTGATCGCGGAGCAAATGCATCACCTTGAATTGACGCATAAAGAGAGGGGGGGGCACCAGGAATTGAAAAAAGCAAGCCACTTTTTTCATCAGCTAATTGAGGAAGACTAGATAATAAACTCCATGTATACGGATGCTTTGGATCATAAAAGAGTTCTTCAACTGTTGCATACTCAATAATTTGTCCTGCATACATGACAGCAACTTTATCAGCGATACTAGCTACGACACCTAAGTCGTGCGTGATAAAAATAGTTGTAAATTGATATTCTTTTTGCAATCGTTTTAATAGCGCAAGGATTTGTGCTTGAATGGTAACATCAAGTGCTGTCGTTGGTTCATCACAAATCAATACATCCGGCTTACAAGCAAGCGCAATAGCGATAACAATACGTTGTCGCATACCACCTGAATATTGAAAAGGATATTCATCAAATCTGCGTTCTACATCAGAAATTCCAACTTCTTTCATATAGTTTAGAGCCATTGCTTTAGCTTCTGATTTTGAAAGATGTTGGTGTTTAACGATAACATCAACAATCTGACTGCCAATCGTTTTAATAGGGTCAAGAGATGTCATCGGATCTTGAAAAATAGTAGCAATCTTACTTCCACGAATCGACTCCCAATCTTTATTTGATTTTAAATCAGTTAACTCTTGTCCACGATATAAAATAGAACCATTTGAAATAAAACCATTACTTTCTAGCATCCCTGTAAAAGTTTTGGTTAGAACAGATTTCCCACTTCCAGACTCCCCAACAATTGCAAGAACTTCTCCTTTATAAAGATCCAGCGAAATATTTCGGATAGCTGTCAAAAGACGATTACGCACCTTAAATTTTACAACTAAGTTATTCACGCTAATTATTACATTTTCACTAACCATATTCTCTCCTATCTATGTGTCCTTGGATCACTTGCATCAGCAAGATTTTGCCCAATGATATATAACGGCAAAGATACCAATACCAAAACCGTCAGAGGAATCCAAAATAAATAAGCATTAGTCGTTAAATTAGAGGAATAATTTGAAATTAAACGCCCTAGACTTGGAACTGAAATTGGAAGCCCAATACCAAAATAAGAAAGAAAAGCTTCATATGAAATGTAGGATGGTAATAACTGAGATACCATAGTCACAATTACAGAAATCAGTTGTGGCAATAAATTCTTAACAACAATTCTAAATTTTGATGTTCCTAAAATTTGACTAGCAAGATTGTATTCTAAATCACGATAACGTAAGATTTGGACACGAATCGAATAAGCAATTCCAATCCATCCTGTAATACAGAATGCAAGTATCATATTCCAAAAACCTGCACCCAAAGAATAGGTTAAGACCATAATAATTAACAACTGAGGAATATTAGAGACAACATTATATACCTCAATCATAATGGTATCAACTGTCTTTGAGACACCCCATATGCCACCAATAACAACCCCTAAAATCATATTAATAACTGTTGCTAAAACAGAAATTAAAATAGAATTTCTAGCACCGTACCATACACAATCAAATAAAGATCTACCATCTTTATCCGTACCAAACCAATACTGACTATTCGGCCAAACATAACGTTTCGAAAAGTCATTAATATTACTGACATCATTAAAATTACAATGAACAAAGAATGGATAGACAAAACTCATAAAAATGATTGCAATCAATATTGCTAACATAAAGAAAGTAGATTTTTTAGAGAAAAATTGTTTAAAAACAGATTTCCAATAAGAATAAGTTGGAGCATCGATAATTTCTGAAGCTGAACTATCTAAACTAACAAATTCAAATTGTTTCTTATCAATTTTTTCCACTATTTTTTACCTCCTTTTGATGATAACTTAATTCGAGGGTCCAATATAACCATTAAAAGGTCACCTAGCAAGAGAGAAATAATTGATAAGCTGGTAAATAAGAAAACTAAACCTACAACCATCGAGTTATTAGTGGCCTTGATTGAATCAATCAACATTTTCCCCATACCAGGAAAAGCAAAAATCGTTTCAGTCAAAGTAGCTCCTACAATTGTCCCTAAAATAGCCTCTGGTATCCCATTAACAATCGGAACCATAGCTTGCTTAAATAAGTGTTTCTTCGAAATTTCATTTTCAGATAATCCTTTCGATCTAGCGAATTTTACAAAATCACTATTCTGTAAATCAACAACATAACGTCTAAACCAAACGACAATCCCTGGAATACTCAAAAATCCTAAAATAAATGCTGGCAATACATAAGATCGCCAATCGTGAGCTCCTAGAGTTGGGAAAGCATCTGGTAACCCAATCGCTGAACCAATAAAACGAATCGCATAAATAATAGCAATACTAGGAACAGCTAGCAAAAACGTAACAATGCCTGTTGAAAAACGATCAAAAAAACCATTCTTAAATCTAGCCATTAAAAGTCCAATCGGTAACCCTAACAAGTATGAAATAAGTACACCGATTACACCAATTCGAACTGAATTGGACACCATTGAAGGATCTGAGTAAATACTTCTTGTCGCAGTATAAGCATCACCCTTTCCAAAATTATTGACTGCCATTGCATCAGCTTCTTTAGGTGATTTGTAAGTTCGTGTATAGATATCTATCGAACTCATTTTAGTTTTACCCGTTGGGAATTTAACTTCTTTTAATTTTGCTTTCCCTTGACCTTGATTAATTACTTGTAAAATCGGCACATTAGCATAAGTTGGATAAGAAATACCAAGATTCATCGTCACAATATGTTGATGAACAAATGGAAAGGCACCATTAAAGTAAATCAAGTACTTATGCTCCGTTCCTGAACCAACCAAAGCTGGACCTATTGCAGGATCATTTTCAAACCGAACATAGCGTTTTAAATTTGGATTAGATGAATCCTTAATCTTCCAAGGATGATCAATCACAATCAAATTAGAGTAAAATTTCAGCACTCTTTCGTAGAGTGGAATTTCGCGTACTGCATAAAATTTTTTACTTTCTGGAAACTGGTAAAGTTTCCATCCTTTTCCAAGTTTATCGACACAATCTTGATAAATTTTTTTATTCTTTTTGGTATTATCAACGGTGACTTTACTATCTATTGTAGAAGCAATCTTACTTAAATCTTTACTATCTTTGTACTCAATATATCCTGTCTTACTATAAATTTGATTTTCATAATTAATTCGCTTGTCAGCTGTTGTCACCATTTTATTATAATTAGGATCTTGTCTAAAAATGAGGTGTCTCGGTACTAAAGCGTATATAATGCCGTAAGTTAATGTCGTTACTAATAAAATCGATACCAGCGAACGCAGAATTCGCATTCCAACATATTTTTTCATAATTCCTCCAAAAATCATCAAGTTAAAGATTCCCCGAAGAACGGAGAATCTCTAGCTATCAAATATGTTATTTTTCAATATGCTCAGAAAGCTTTTCTTGATATTCTGTGTTTGATTTATCTTTGGCCTTTTTCCAACTATCTAAAGCTTTTTTGTATTGTTTAACCGTAACAGGCTTATCTTGCAATTGATAATATTTGTAACAGTCGCTACCTTTAATTCCAGATGTTGAATAAGAAGCCGAAAATGGAACGACTTTTGAAACTGATGGGGTACCACCTAAAGATGTTGTTGGTATAATGATAGCGCTATCTGTCAACCACGCTTGGGCTTTTGCATAATCTGTATAACGGGCAGTTATATCATCAGTAACATTATTTGCATCTGTAACTAATTTATTGAACTGATCCAATCCTACTCTTTGTGCAACTTCTTTACCTTCATCAGTTGATGAATCAATACCACTATTCTTAATTGAAGTACCTGTATCTGAATTTAAGATATCAAGATAAGTAGAAGGATCATCATAATCGGGACTCCATCCAGAGTCTTGAGACAAATCATAATCCTTTTGATCAGCTGATTCTGCAAAATATCCTGTACGTTGATAATCTTCTTCACTTTCTTTTTGAATATCAACAACGACGTTATCCTTACCGAGTGATGCTTCCACAGATTGCTTAAATGAATTAGCTTGTTGTGTCGTAATATCACTTGTTTGATTTACAGGAAAATCTAAGTGGATTGGAAATTGAACACCCTCACTTTGCAATGTAGATTTTGCTTTAGAAAATGCCGCTTTTGCCTTATCAACATTGTATAATCCATCTTTAGCATCTGAAAAATCAACATCTTTCCAAGTTGCATTATCGTCTAACTCATCTTTAACATAATCACCAAAATCCTTACCATCAGAAGACACAAATTTTGGTGGTACAAACATACTACGAAGTGATTTAGTTGAAGCCTCTTGACCAACATTTTGTGAATTGTAGGCTGCTCTGTTAAAAGCAAAAGTAACGGCTTGACGGAAGTCTTTATTTAAAATAGCTTCATGGGTATCATTTTTTTGAGTATCGCTGTTTTTTGAAGTAAAATCATAAGCTTTACGATTCAAATTAAAGACAACGAAATAGGTTGATTGATCCTGTAATGAGTAGTTAATTTCATTTTTATGATTCTTTTCAATTTTCTTGAAACCTGGTTTGGTTGGGTATAGTCTTGAATAGCTGTAATTTCCTTTTTCAAAATTTTTATAAAGAGATTCTGGATCTGAACCATCAAAATAAGTTAGTTTAACCCCATCAAGTTTTACGTGCTTAGCATCCCAATAATTTTCATTTTTATCAAATTCGATTGAAGATTTAGAAGTCAAAGATTTCAAAATAAACGGACCATTATAAAGAATACTAGATGGATCTACAGAACCAAAATCTTTACCCTTTGCCTTCAAGAAATCTTTATTAACTGGTTGAAGTACACCATAGATCGTCTTAGAATTCCAATAGGTTTCAGGTTTATTCAAAGTATACTGGACAGTATATTTATCTAACGCCTTAACGCCAACAGTTGAAAAATCTTTTGTAGCACCACTAACATAATCATCCAAACCTTTTATTGAATTTTGCACAATGTAAAGGGCATCTGATTTCTTATCAGCTGCATGCTTTAATCCTGTAACAAAATCATTCGCCGTAACTTCTGCATATTCTTCACCATCAGAAGTGTACCACATAACGCCTTTTCTCAACTTATAGGTATAAGTTAAACCATCAGCTGAAACTTTCCAATCTTTTGCAAGAGAAGGCACTAAATTACCGTATTTATCATTCTCTAGCAAACCATCTATTCCCTGAGTTGTTACAGATGATGTAGTTGCTCGACCTGATACTGTATAATCTAGTGTATTCGGATCAGAAGCATAGACATAAGAATAAACATTTGATTTTTGCTTAGTCGATTTTGAATTAGAACATCCTTGTAAAAGCGAAACCGATAAAAGTGCAACTCCTGCGACAGTTAAATATTTTTTCATAAACATCCTCTTTTCATAAAAATAAATCTGATTATATCAACAACAACCACGACTTATTCATTCCATTTGAGTAATGTTACAAAAAAACGTCTGTAATATTTACTGTTCATGATAAATCCCTCTTTTCTATACCCCAATATAAAAATGTTATAAATAAGAACCCATTTTATCAAAACTTCTTACTTATGAGAGATAATATAACACCATCAGATTAAAATGTAAAGGCTATTTATGGAATTTTCTAAATTTTTTGTATTTGTTACACAATTTGTTAGATAAAACATCTCTATAAAAAACATTAATAAAGACTATGTGAATTTTGCCACACAAAAACACCAGCATTTCTGCTGGTGTCATCTTTTATCTAATTCCCAAAGCAATGCGGGCATAGCGACTCATTTTATCAACTGACCAGGCTGGGTACCATACCAATTTGACTTCAGTATTAGTTACCTCAGGAATCTCACGCATTGCATCGTGAATTTGATCGGTAAGAAGGTCTGCTAGTGGACAACCCATTGTTGTTAAGGTCATATCAATTTCAGTGTGTCCATTTTGTTCGAATCGAATCTCATAAACAAGCCCTAGATTAACAATATCAATCCCTAATTCAGGGTCAATAACTGTTTCCAAAGCTTCAAGAATACGATCTTTAATCTTTGCGACATCTTCTTCTGTATATTTTTGTTCAGACATAAGCGAACCTCTTGACTATTTTTTAATCTTCGATAAAATCACGGAGCTGTTTGCTACGGCTCGGATGGCGAAGCTTGCGAAGTGCTTTAGCTTCAATCTGACGAATACGTTCACGCGTCACATTGAAGACTTTACCAACATCTTCCAATGTACGCATTTTACCATCATCGAGACCAAAACGCAAGCGCAAGACGTTCTCTTCACGGTCAGTCAATGTGTCTAAGACTTCATCAAGTTGTTCACGAAGAACAACACGAGTTGTGTAGTCTACTGGATTTTCAATAACTTCATCTTCAATGAAATCTCCAAGATGGCTATCATCTTCTTCACCGATAGGTGTTTCTAGAGAGACAGGTTCTTGAGCAATTTTCAAGATTTCACGAACTTTATCAGGCGTCATATCCATACGTTCAGCAATTTGTTCTGGCGTTGGATCTTGTCCAAGTTCTTGAAGAAGGTTACGTTGTTCACGAACAAGTTTGTTGATTGTTTCAACCATGTGAACAGGGATACGGATTGTACGAGCTTGGTCAGCAATCGCACGTGTAATAGCTTGACGAATCCACCATGTTGCATAAGTTGAGAATTTGAACCCTTTTGAGTAATCAAATTTATCAACGGCTTTCATCAATCCCATGTTACCTTCTTGGATAAGATCAAGGAATTGCATACCACGTCCAACATAACGTTTAGCAATAGAAACCACCAGACGCAAGTTAGCTTCTGCCAAACGTTGTTTTGCTTGAAGATCGCCTGCTGCGACTGCAACTGCCAATTCTTTTTCTTCTTCGCTTGACAACAAAGGCACAACCCCAATTTCTTTAAGGTACATACGAACTGGGTCATTAACTTTAGCAGAGTTGCTACCAAGCAATTCTTCGTCAGTTAGTTCTTCAGGTTTGGGTTCTTCAACCACATATTTTGTTGATGGGTTACCTTCTTTATCAGTAATTGAAATACCACCGTCTGTCAAACGTTCCAAAAGATCATCAATTTGATCAGCATCGAGTGAAAATGGAATAACCAATTTTTCTGTCACTTCGTCATCGACAGCTGTTCCGTTCTTTTTATGATTACGAATAAATTCTGCAACTTGAACATTAAAAGTAGTAATTTCTTTTTCTTTTGCCATATTTTCCTCTATTCCATTTTTCTTTTTTGAGCAATGAGATTTTCCAAAGCCGCAAGTGCTGCATCAACATCCCCAAGATTGCTAGATTCACGAATTAACTTACTTTGCTTTTGCAAATCTCTTTCTTGGAGCAGGCGATTGCGTTTTTGAATAATTTCCTCAATTTCATTAGGGGCAACATCTTCTGGTAGATTTTCTTCTAACACTTGATAATACATCTGCCGCGTTCGGTCATCTAGCTGCGCTAAATCATAGGAAGTCACCTCACCTTGTTGCATCAACAAATCATAAAGTGTCTGCAATTCTTGGGTATCAAAGGTAAATTCTTCCCGATTTCTAAATTCATTAAGAAGATAATCATGCGTCAACAACCGTTGCATCAATTGACTCTCTGCTTTCATAATCGCAGAGATATTCTTTGATATTGGCAATTCAACGACCGTCACTCTTTGCTTAGCAGCTTCCGACTGAAGGGCTGAACGATTTTGAAGTCGCTCGCTGTTTACCGACTGTTCAACTTGATAATAATCAAAGTCAGGCAATAAATCAGCCACCATATTAATATACGAATTTTGTGCTGTAATTGACGGCGATTGTGCAATAATCCTAGAAATTTTTTCCACATAAGCAATCTCAGCCTGGAGATTATCACTATTTTCCGGTTTTAAGTAATGAATAAAGAATTCAGTACTGCTAATGCGACTATTTTCAAGCAAGTTAGCTAGGGCTTGAGGTGAATTCTTTTGAATGAACTCATCTGGGTCCATCTGTTCAGGAACTCGCACAATTTCAACATTAAAATCTTTTAAAAATTCCAAAGACTTAGCAATCGCATTCTGCCCAGCATTATCACCATCATATGTTAAAATAACTTTTTTAGCATATCGTTTTAAATGTCTGACGTGTTCAGGTGTTAATGCCGTCCCCATCGAGGCAACAGCATTTTCAATACCAGCGCGATAAGCCGCAATAACGTCCATGAAACCTTCCATCAAGTAAACTTCATGTTTTTTAGACATAACCGGACGAGCTTTATCAAGATGATACAATTCATAAGACTTATTAAATAAAGCTGTCGACCTTGTGTTCTTATACTTAGCTTGCTGACTATCTAAATCCTCTTTCGTCCAAATACGCCCAGAAAAAGCAACCACCTGACCATTATCATCCGTCAAAGGAAACATGATACGATTTTGAAACGCATCATAAACTCGATTGGTACGTTCAGACAAATTAAAAAGACCTGTAGCCATCAAAGCATTCTCTTCATAACGTTTTGCAAGAGATTGATAAAGAAAATCAGGCTCATTTGGCGACAACCCAATATTGAAATAATCAATCAATTCATCCGTCAAACCACGTTGCGCTAGATAAGCTTTCGCTTCTTGACCTTCTTTTGTTGTTTTTAAAACAGCATTGTAAAACTTAGCCGCATCCTTATGAATATCAATAAGAACTTGGTTAGGATTTTGCGGTTTTGCTTGTGCTTGCTGTGTTTCAACCTGCAAAGGAATTCCAGCACGTTCAGCGACACGATGAACACTCTCTAAAAAACTAATCTGATGATATTCCTCTAAAAACTTGTAAACATCCCCAGATTTTCCGCAACCAAAACAATGAAAAAACTGCTTGTCTTCAATAACATTAAAAGATGGCGTTTTTTCCTTATGAAATGGACATAATCCTATATAGTTGCGTCCTGCACGTGTAAGATTGACCACTTCGCCAATAACATCAACAATATTAACGCTATTTTTTATCTCGGTAATTAACTCTTTGTCAATTGCCAAAAGATCACCTCCACGCACTATTCCCATTTTAGTTTTGTATTTCATTATACCATTTTGATTCAGATTTGTAAATTCTCAAAAACCAGACTTTAGCACATAATTTTGGTATAATAATACTAATAAAACATACAGGAGGTTTTTCGTATGATTAAAGAACTCAAAGAATTTTTGTTCAAAGCAAACGTTCTTGATCTCGCTGTCGCTGTTGTTATGGGGGCTGCTTTCAACGCTATCGTAACATCACTTGTTAATGATGTCATTACACCACTTTTCTTAAACCCAGCTCTAAAAGCTGCTGGTGTTGCCAAAATAGCTGACCTTTCTTGGAATGGTGTCGCTTATGGTAGCTTTCTAAGTGCTGTTATCAACTTCCTTATTGTTGGTACAACACTATTCTTCATCGTCAAAGCTGCTAACGCCGCTGCTGCTCTTACTAAGAAAGAAGAAACTGAAAAAGCAAACGAAGATGCCGCTCCAACTCAAGAAGAACTTCTTACAGAAATTCGCGATTTGTTGAAAGAAAAATAATCTTTATCAATCGTTAAAGCATAAAAAGAGACGCCTAGCTTAGCGCCTCTTTTCTTTGTATCTAATGTTTAATTAGAATTTTTTACGTTTGCGAGCTGCTTCTGATTTGCGTTTACGTTTTACAGAAGGTTTTTCGTAGAATTCACGTTTACGTGATTCTTGAAGAGTCCCAGCTTTAGTCACAGAACGTTTGAAACGACGAAGTGCATCGTCAAGTGATTCGTTTTTACGTACTACTGTTTTTGACATATGTTTCACCTCCTCAAGACATTGTAACATTTACACGTTCCTTACCATGATACATGAATTATATCAAAAAGTCAATCTAAAAACCGCATTAAATGACAATTTTTGCGATTTCTCCTAGTCCACTAAAATAATATTTTAAAATAGAAAAAAAGAGCCGTAAATCAGCTCTCTTTTATTAGTCTTCAATTTCATTTGCTGTCAATTTTGCAGCGTCTGAAATGTACTGTTTGTATTTATCGTCTTTAGCTAATTTTTTGATAACTTTATTAACTGTCTTAACCATTTTGCCACTACCTTTTGGCATTGCTACTGCTTTAGCGTCTCCATCACTAGTTTTTAGAGCAAAACCTGCAAGAGCAATATCTGAGTTTTGTGACAAGTAACCTTCAGCAACTGGTTTTTCAAGGTCAACCGCTTGAACTTGACCAGATTTCAATTCATTAATGGCTTCACCCATTGCTGTTAGAGAAACGATTTTTGAATCTTTCAATTGGTCTTTAGCCAAACCTTCTTCGATAGTTCCTTTTTGAACTGCTACTTTTTGACCTGACAAGCTACTAATTGAAGTGAATTTATCAAGGTTGCTTGTTTTGACAAGAATGGCATTTTCAGTTTCGTAGTACGGGTCTGAGAAATCGTAAGCATTTTTACGTTCCTTAGTTGCTGACAAACCAGAAATCGCAATATCAGCTTTACCAGTTTGAAGACTTGAAAGGACGTTATCAAAACTCATTGAAGACAATTCAAGTTTAACGCCAAGTTCGTCAGCAATGGCTTTCGCCAACTCAACATCAGCACCGACAATAGTATCTTTGCCATTAACCAAAGCTTTAAACTCAAATGGTGCATAGTCTGGACTGATTGCAACAACTAATTTACCTTTTTTAACCACTTTTTCTTGCAAATTTTCATTTGATGAAGATCCACAAGCTGCCAAGGCAAAAACAGAGACAAGCGCAAGTGCCCCTAGAACAAGCTTTTTAATTTTCATATTTATTCTCTCTTCTCTTAATATTATCTCTATTTTATCCATTTTTGAACGATTAGTCAATGATTTTTGAATAAAAATTCATTCATTTAAACATAAAGATAGTAACTCTAGTCCCTTTTCTAAAGTCTCTTTTTTACATGAATATCCTAATCTAACATATCCTTCTCGCTCAAAACGGTTTCCAGGAACCAATAAGACACCGTAATTTTTGAGCAGAGTCAGGCAAAATTCTTCAATTGGACAATCAACCTCCAATTTGACAAATGAAGTCGGCACTTCTGCTGGTCTTATATAGGAAGCTTTTTTCTCTTTTTTTATCCATTTGTCAAGAATTTCAAGGTTCTGTCTGATGATTTTGCGATTACGCTCTAGAATTACGTCCTTATGTTTCAAAGCTAAGCTAGCAACCATATCGTCAAACACACCCGCACAAATCATGGTATAGTCGCGATAATCACGCAAAATATCAGTTACTTTATCACAAGCGGCCACCCAGCCGACACGAATTCCTGGCAGTGAAAAGGTCTTAGAAAGACTATTTACCGAAATCCCCTTTTCATACAAATCAATAATCGACGAAACTTTTGTGTCCGTAAAAGGACGATAAACCTCATCAGCCAAAATATAAGCTCCGCAAGATCTAGCAATAGCGACTAATTCACACAGATAGTCATCATCCATAACAGCACCCGTCGGGTTATTGGCATTATTAATGCAAATCATTTTGGTATTTGGACGAATCAATTGACGAAGTTCTGTTAAATCTGGTAACCACTTATTTTCTTCACGGACCTGCCATAAATCAACCTCTGCTCCCAAAGATTTTGGAATATCATAAAGTTGTTGGTAAGTTGGATACAAAGAAATCACATGATCCCCAGGTTCAATCAAACCATACAAAACCAGCATATTCGCACCTGTGGCACCGTTGGTTTGGAGAATTTGATTTTCAGTCACAGATTCATATAATTGACTGACCGCCTTTTTAAATTCTGGAGCCCCTTCAATCCAGCCATAATTTAATTTTTTAGCAAGTAATTCCTGATAAAAAGACGTTTCAGACTCCCCTGTCAATTCAAATAATTCTTGCAATGTTAGAGCTTCTATTGACACACCTGCAATGTCATACACAGCTTCTCTTTCGTGGCTATTGAGCCATTCTTCGACTCCAAATCGTGGTAATTTCATCGCTTACCTCTTTTGACTTTCTAAGATTATTTTACCATCCGTAAGGAAAAACTGAGAGCAATAACCCTCAGTTTCTTTTCACTTCATTATTCTGATTCAGAACTACTCTGCGTGTAAGTTGAAGCTTTTTCAATCCAAGCATCAAACTCACCTGATTTCTTAGCTTTCTTGATAACTTTATTTACAGAAGCAATTAACTTTTTATCAGTTCCTTTAGCAAAGGCTACAGCATAAGCATCTGTATCAGTTGATTTCAATGGCATATCTGCGATGGCTAAATCAGGATTTTGAGAAATATAGCCCTCAGCAATCGCTTTTTCTAGCACAACTGCCTGAAGTTGATTATTTTTCAATTCATTAATCATTTCACCGTTTGAAGTTAGTGAAACTAGACTTGAACTTGGTAATTGGTCTTTGGCAATGTTTTCTTGAATTGACCCTTTTTGTGCACCAACAGATTTTCCTGCCAAGCTTTCAAGACTTGTATAAGTCGCTAAATCAACTTTTTTAAGAATCACGACATTTTCTGCTTCATAATAAGCATCTGAGAACTCGTAAGCTTTTTTACGTTCATCTGTCACTGAAATTCCCGCAATAGCGATATCAGCTTTACCAGAAGTCACAGAAGCGAGAACGTTATTGAAGGACATCACTGAAAAATCAGCTTTAACATCCAATTCTTTAGCAATTGCCTTAGCTAGTTCAATATCTGCACCAACCAAGGTATCTTTTCCATCAATTAAAGTTTTAAATTCAAAAGGTGCAAATTCTGATTCCGTCGCGATGACGATTTTACCTTTATTTTGAATACTTTTTTGACTTGTTCCTGACGTTGAACAAGCTGTCATCGTTCCTAATGCTAAAAGTAGAAACAAACCTCCTAAAAACTTCTTCATATCATTTTCTCCTTAGTTACTTGATTCACTAGTTGACAAAGCATATGCTTCTTGAACAAATTGATCAATTTTCCCTGAATCTTTCAAGTCTTTGATAACTTTATTGACCTCTTTAGTCAATTTGTCGTCACCTTTAGGAAGTGCTACAGCATAAGCATCCGCGTCATCATTTTTCAACTTGATATTGGCAATTGTCAAATCATCGTTATTAGCAGCGTAACCTTCTGCAATTGGTTTTTCAAGGACAACTGCTTGGATTTGACCATTTTTCAATTCATTAATCATTTCGCCATTTTGTGTCAAAGCAACAACTTTTGAACCTTTCAATTGTTCAGAAGCCACATTTTCTTGGATAGATCCTTTTTGAGTTCCGACAGACAAACCAGCTAATGAACTTGTTTTTGTATATTTATCAACATCTGTTTTCTTAATCAATACAACATTTTCTGATTCGTAATAAGCTTCTGAGAAATTATAAGCTTTTTTACGTTCAGGCGTTGCTGAAATACCTGAGATAGCCACATCAGCTTTACCTGATTGAAGACTTGCCAAAACATTATTAAATGACATTGAAGAGAATTTCACTTTAACACCAAGCTCTTCACCGATAGCTTTTGCAATCTCTACATCCGCACCAACAATAGTATCTTTGCCATTAACTAAAGTTTTAAATTCAAAAGGTGCGAATTCTGGATTCATAGCAACGACAAGAGTTCCTTTATCTTTAATATCTGAAACTGATGTATCTTTTTGATTACCTGATCCACAAGCTGTCAATAAAAAGGCTGAGGCAACGAGGGCTAACCCACCAAACATTTTACTTACTTTCATAGTCATTTTCTCTTTTCTTTTTTGATATGTATACATTTTATGTAATATTTATACATTTGTCAACCCTGAATTTATAAAAATTCAATATTTTTTGTATTTTTCTGTATATACATAAAACGCGAGGTCTTTTTATCAACCTCACGTTCTTGTTTATACTCTATTTAATCTTATTTGCTGTGCCAAATTTCATCGTTGTACTGTTCAATAGTACGGTCTGATGAGAAGAAACCAGCCTTAGCAATATTTTTGATAACTTTAGTCATCCAAGATTTTTGATCTTCGTAATCAGCAAGCATTTGTTCTTTAACAGCAATGTATTCTTTAAGGTCAATCAATGTCATGAACCAGTCTTTGTTAATCAATTCATTATAGAGACGTTCAAGACGTTCAGCATTACCATGTTTAACCAATTCATCACTAACAATAAAGTCTACTGCTTCTTTGATGACAGGATCATTTTCATAGTAATCAGTTGCTACGTAACCTTGAGTTGCATAAAGATCAATGATTGTATCTGAATCTTTACCGAATGTATAAATATTATCCATACCAGCAAGTTCAGCGATTTCAACGTTGGCACCGTCCATTGTACCAAGCGTCAAAGCACCATTAAGCATGAATTTCATGTTACCAGTACCTGAAGCTTCTTTAGAAGCAAGAGAGATTTGTTCTGAAATATCTGTCGCAGGAATCAAGTGTTCAGCTACAGTAACATTGTAGTTTTCAACTAAGTGAACATTTAGGTATTTGTTTACTTCTGGGTCGTTGTTAATCAATTCAGACAAGCAAAGAATCAAGTGAATAACATCTTGTGCAATGATATATGCTGGAGCTGCTTTACCACCAAAGATAACAGTGATTTTGCGTTCTGGAAGGTTACCACGTTTGATTTCAAGGTATTTATGAATAACATAAAGAGCATTCATTTGTTGACGTTTGTACTCGTGGAAACGTTTGATTTGTGTATCAATGATTGAGTTTTCATCAAGTTCGATACCTTTATTATCTTTAAGATAACGTTTAAGCGCCAATTTGTTATTGTGTTTGATTTCAGCAAGTTTTGCATGAACAGCTTCGTCATCAGCGTAAGCAAGTAGTTTTTCAAGCTTAGTAGCATCAGTAAGGTATTCATCACCGATAAGCTCTTTAAGGTAATCCGCTAAATCTTGGTTAGCAAATTCAAGCCAACGACGGAATGTGATACCGTTTGTTTTGTTGTTGAATTTTTCAGGGTAAATATCATAGAATGGTTTCAATTCACTGTTTTTAAGGATTTCAGTGTGAAGAGCAGCTACACCATTTACTGAAGTTGAGAAGTGAATGTCCATGTGTGCCATATGAACACGACCTGATTCATCAATGATTTGAACAGCTGGATCTGAATATTGACTAGCAACAAGTTTGTTTAATTTTTCAATGATTGTTACCAAGTGAGGGACAACTTCATTGAGGTAATCAAGAGGCCATTTTTCAAGTGCTTCTGCCAAGATTGTGTGGTTAGTATAACCAACCATACTTTTCACGATTGAAACAGCTTCTTCAAATTCAATACCATGTTTTTCAGTCAAAAGACGAATCAACTCAGGAATAACCATTGATGGGTGAGTATCATTGATTTGAACATAAGCGTAGTCAGCCAAATCGTGAAGATTTGAACCACGTTCAAGAGCTTCATCAATCAACAATTGTGCAGCATTAGATACCATGAAGTATTGTTGGTAGATACGAAGCAATTCACCATTGCGGTCTGAATCATCTGGGTAAAGGAAGAGTGTCAAGTTCTTCTTGATTTCAGTCTTATCAAATGAAATACCATCGTGAATCAAACCGTAGTCAAGCCCATCAATATCAAACAAGTTCAAGTAGTTTTTAGTATCGCGTTTGTAACCAAGAACATCAATACGGTCAAGACGAGATTTAAGTGTAAAGTCTTTAAATGGAACATCGTAGCTGATATCAGTTGGCACAAGCCATGAATCTTTTTCAATCCAGTAGTTAGCTTCTGCTTCTTGTTGGTTATCAACGAAGACTTGTTTGAATAGACCACAGTGGTAGTTAAGTCCGACACCTTCACCGTTGATACCAAGAGTTGACATTGAATCGATGAAACATGATGCCAAACGTCCAAGACCACCGTTACCAAGTGATGGTTCAAGTTCGACATCTTCTACTTCTGCAATTGATTTACCAGCTGCAGCAAGTTCAGCTTTAACATCTTTATAGATACCAAGGTTAATCAAGTTATTTGACAAAAGTTTACCAATAAGGAATTCAGCAGAAATGTAGTAAACTTTGCGTTTAGCTGTATTTTTTGGTTTTTCGGCAGCTAATTCTTTAACGTAGTGCAAAAGCGCTACATAGATATCTTCATTGCTCAATTCAGCAAGTTTTTGGCCTTTCGAAGTTACGTAATCTGTAAATTTAGTTGTCATTGTAATATCCTTTTTCTTTTTTATTTAAATGTATTTTTGCGGCTATAAAGGGCAGTAATGTCTTTCAAGAAAGCTTTGCGTTCATCTGTCAAATCTTCTTTTAACATACGCCATTGCCAGTTGCCACCAACAGTATTTGGAATGTTCATGCGAGACTCAGCTGGTTTGTCTAGGATGTCTTGCATAGTTGCAATTGCAATATCACTAACCGTTGCAAACAAGGTACGAAGCATTGTTTGTGTGATTGGTTCGCCTTCATGACGATGTGTATAAGCATCAACAAATGCTTTTTGTTCATCAGTCAAGTTATCGTACCAACCATTAACCACTTCATTATCATGTGTGCCGTTATAAGCAACGCTATTTTTATTGCAGTTATGTGGAGCATCGATACTCTTACCTTCGGTATCATAGAAACCAAATTCAAGAATCTTCATACCTGGGAAAGCAGTGTCAGTTAACAATTGCTCAGCTTTGGCATCAATATAACCGAGGTTTTCTGCAATAATAGGAAGTTCGCCAAGCTCGTCACGTACGACATCAAACAAAGCGCGTCCTGGACCAGGTTGCCAGCTACCATCATTTGCAGTTTCGTAATCGCCACGAATTTCCCAATAATCTGAGAAACCTTTAAAGTGGTCAATACGAAGAAGGTCGTAGAGCTTAATCCCCTCTTTAATACGGTAAACCCACCAAGCATAATTTGTTTTCTTGTGATTTTCCCAATCATAAATTGGATTTCCCCAAAGTTGACCATCATCACTAAATGAATCCGCAGGAACACCAGCAATACAAAGTGGGTTCTTTTCAGCATCAACTTTGAAAAGTTCGGGCATTGTCCAAACTTCTACGCTATCAGCAGAAACGTAGATTGGCATATCACCAATAATCTTAATGCCTTTTTCATTGGCATAAGCTTTTAAATCATCCCATTGTTGGTAGAAGAAATATTGAGTGACTTTATGGTAAGTGATAACGTCTTTTAATTTTTCACGATAAGTTTCAAGAGCTGCTTCTTCGCGACGAACAACTGCTTTGTCATCCCATTCTTGCAAAGCTTTATTGCCAAAGAATTCTTTAATAGCCATGAATTCAGCATAATCTTTCACCCATGTCGCTTCTTTTTCGAATTCTGCTAGAGCTTTTTGGTTATCAGAATTTTGCATAAATTCTGCAACTGCTTTCTCTAAAATTGGACGACGAGCTTCAAAAATGCGAGCGTAATCAACATTTTCTAAATCATCTCCAAAGTTGACTGTTTCATAATCTTCTTTTGCTAAAAAGCCTTGTTTGGCAAGTAATTCTAAATCAATTAAATGAGTGTTCCCAGCTGTTGCTGAGAATGATTGATAAGGGGAATCACCATAACTTGTCGTTGTTAATGGTAGGATTTGCCAGTATGTTTGGTCAGTTTCAACCAAGAAATCAACAAAGTTATAAGCTTCTTGACCAAATGTTCCCACCCCTTGTTTGCCGGGTAATGATGTGATATGCATCAGTACACCACTTGCACGTTTTTCCATATGTTTTCTCCTTTATCAACGATCTTTACACTGCAAATTATAACGCAAGCGTTTGCGTAAGTCAATCATTTTTTGCAAAAAAATATAAAAAAACACCTTAACTGCTAAAACTAATAGCAATTAAGGCGTTTATTTTCATTCATAAAAACCGCTAGAAAGGGATTTTATTTGTCTTCAACATGCAATTGACGGACACTTTCACGCTCTCTCAAGGTAAAAGGAACAATGATTTTTTCGGTAATCGCCGTTTCAGGAGATTTAATCAATTCAACCAATCGTCTGAAACTAGTTCGACCTAAATTAGCAACATTAATATCAAATGTTGTCATATAAGGGTGAATCAAAGTGGAATAGGCTGAGTTATTGAAAGTGATAATTGAAATATCATCAGGAACCTTCAATTGATAATAAGACAAGAACTGTGCTAATCGAACTGAAATTGTATCAGCAATCACAATCAGAGCCGTTGCTTTACTTGATTCAATTTTTTCAATTAATGCTTCCAGAATCATTGGATCTCTACGATCGAACAAAAGTGCTTTATCGCTTGTCAGACCAAGCTTTTCCATACCTCGAAGGTAACCAAAATAACGTTCTGATGACACTTCAGATTTTAAATCATCCGTAACAAATAAAATCTCACGGTGACCTTTTTGATAAAGGTATTCTACCGCTTTTTTACCCATTAGTTGGTTATCATTATCTATATAAGTAATATCATTTTCGAAACCTTCGGGAGCACCGACAATCACAAAAGGTACATTATTATCCATTAAATACTTACGAACTGGATCTTCTGGATCAGAGTATAAGATAATAAATCCGTCTACACGTTTTTGGCGATACATTAATTTTACTTGTTCTTCTAATTCATCAACTGTCATACCGGTTGCAATAGAAACTGTAAAATCATTTAATTTCGCTTCACTAGTTATAGTAGAAAGAATTTGCATAAAGAATGGTTCGTTTAAACGATCTGGTGTGATTAACGGTGGAAAAATCAAACCAACATTATACGTTAGCCCACTGGCTAACATTTGGGCAGCCACATTAGGAACATAACCTAACTCTGCCATCGCTTTCCGAACTTTGTCTTTTGTTTTCTGAGAAATGGATTTATTATCCTTCAAAACACGGCTAACCGTCGAAGGATTGACGCCAGCTTTAGCCGCTACATCTTTAATTGTAACCATCTAAGTCTCCTTTGCATCTTACATTTTATAATAGATTTACTGTACTGACAAGGTTTTAGAGGTAAAAACTCTTATTTTTATCCCCTATTATACATAAATAAGATATTTCTGCAATTGTTTGCCCTATTTTGTGATATTTTTTAGAAAAATATTGTTTTTTCAAGCTATTTTATAGTAAAAACTGACCAATATATATC
>NZ_SJWW01000023.1:0-22203 GCF_004352745.1 Streptococcus sp. KCJ4932
TGTTGAAGATGAATCTGTTGCCCTTTATGGTGCTGAAGCTGCAGGACATGGTCTTGATACTCCCAGCTTCTTCTTATGTCCAAAGTAAGTTGAAAGCAATAAAATAATAGAATAAGTAAAAATAACGTAATTCATTGATTCGCCTCTATTGTTATATAATAATTCTAATATTATTTGATAATATATATATTACCACAATTAGAGATAAAATGAAAAACACATCCCAAATATATGTTTTAAAACTGTTTCTCCTAACTACTTCCTTAAAAGCCAAATTCTTTCTCATTCCAAAATAGTAAATCAGAGTTTTAAAAAACAACGAACGCAATTTATATACTCCAAAAGTTTCCTGATAGATCATATAGCCATCTGTTTTTAATAAAAAAGGATAAGCATTTATAAATGCAAAAATTAAGGTTCCTACAGCATATACGCTCATATAATATGCAGCCAATTCAAAATTCAAATAACGTAATAAATAAAATAGTGAGAAAAATACACCCGATAAATAAAAGATACTGAGCATAGAAAAGATAAACATCCAAACTCTGAAGTGTTTTTTTCACTATAACTAGCTCCCCATTCTGTTCCAATAGAAGATCAATATCTTGAATCTTGGGAACTCAAAGAAGTATTATCCATTGTTCGTAAGTACAATGAGCAGTATGCACGTATTTTTGAATTTCAAGCACTAACCGAAATGCGTATTGGTGAAGTACTTGGTTTAAAGGAGGAAGCTATTGATTTTAATAAAAATATAGCCTCAGTTATTAGAACTCGTGCTACTCATGGAGGAGCCTCAGAAGACAGCTATGAAGGTAACGTTAAAAATGTACAAAGTTATCGAAACGTTCAATTATCAATGCGGGCTGTTGAAATTCTACAAGAAGAAATTGAATTAAATCATCATATAGAATTCAATCCAGACTATAAAGATAATGGATGGATTTTCACATCTAAGAGCATCCATAAACCTGATTACAATGGAACCCCTCTTCATTACAGTGTCTTAAAAAACTTCCTCAACTCTTCAGAAAATGGGAAACTAAACCACAAGGGAAGGCCGAGACGAGCAGGCATCGATATTGACAATAAGCTTAGTTTCAAGAAACATATTACAACTCATATCTTCCGACACACGCATATCAGCTTCTTAGCTGAACAAGGAGTACCTTTGGAGGCTATTCAAGATCGTGTTGGACACACAAGGGGGAGTCGAGTAACACAAATTTATTTACACGTTACACAGAAAACTAAGAACACAATCACTCCAATGATTGATCAATTGACAAAATAAGCAAAATTTTGCTACATCTATGATCAAAACGGACTGAAATTTATAAATCGGGGGCAAAATGGGGGCAAAACATAAGAAAAAGGCTTGTCCATATTGGACAAACCCTTTATTTTCAAGCTTATATAGTCTAATTAAGCTTTGTTAGCTGAACCAAATACGTCGATACGTTCTTCAACAGCTTCAGTAATAGCTTCGAAACCTGGTTTCAAGAATTTACGTGGGTCGAAGAGTTTTTTCTTATCGTATTCTTCTTCGTTTGCTTCGTATTCAGCAACAAATTTACGAGTAGCTTTAGCGAATGCGATTTGGCATTCAGTGTTAACGTTAACTTTAGCTACACCAAGTTTGATAGCTGCTTTGATTTGATCATCAGGGATACCTGAACCACCGTGCAATACGATTGGGAATCCTGGAACAGCAGCAGTCAATTTTTCAAGGTGGTCAAGGTGAAGACCTTGCCAGTTAGCTGGGTAAGGACCGTGGATGTTACCGATACCTGCTGCAAGGAAGTCGATTCCTGTAGCAACCATAGCTTTAGCATCTTCGATTGGTGCCAATTCACCGCCACCAACGATACCGTCTTCTTCACCACCGATAGTACCAACTTCAGCTTCAACTGAAACGCCTTTAGCGTGAGCTTTAGCTACAACTTCTTTAGCTTTTTCAAGGTTTTCTTCAAGTGGAAGGTGTGAACCGTCGAACATAACTGAAGTGTAACCAACTTCGATACATTCCAATGCATCTTCAAAGTGACCGTGGTCAAGGTGAATAGCAACTGGTACAGTGATACCCATTGATTCTACAAGGTTTTCGATAAGTGTTTTACAAAGTTTGTAACCACCCATGTATTTTGCAGCACCCATAGAAGTTTGGATAAGAATTGGAGCTTTTTTAGCTTCTGCTGCACGCAAGATTGCTTGAGTCCATTCAAGGTTGTTTGTGTTAAATCCACCAACCGCATATCCGTTTTCACGGGCAGCTTTGATAAATTTTTCCGCTGAAACGATTGCCATTATATAGGCCTCCTATTTATTTTTTGGGATATACCCTTTTTATATGTACATTCTATCACAAAATAAATAAGATTGCTAGCGTTACTTACAATTTGATTAATTTTCTGTGAAAAAAGCAGTGTAAATAAGAAAGTCTTTTCAAACTTTCTCACTGCTTTCATTTCTGTTTTCACTCAATGACCTCTGAGCACAAAAAAAGACAAGCACTCTCTGGCTTGTCACTCTGCGGAAAGAGGGACTTGAACCCTCACGATCTAAAGCGATCACAGGATCCTTAGTCCTGCGCGTCTGCCAATTCCGCCATTTCCGCTGTTCCTTAACAACATAAATAATTATATCAGCCATTCACATTTCTGTCAACACTATTTTTCAATTTTTTTGCAAAAAAGCTGAAATTTTTTCAATGTATGTTTTAGGATCACTTTCAAAAGATTTGGCATGCGCCGCACCCTTGGCTATATAAAGGTCTTTCTCGCCACTTGTTGCACGATAATTTTTATAAACCATACTTGTTGGAACGAACTTATCTTCGCTTCCATGGATAAAAAGAATTGGGCGCGCATTGTTTTTTAATTGTTTCACACAGCTGGCTTGTCCGTAAGAGAAACCTGCTCGAACTTTTGATACTGCAGACACTTCATAAAGAATCGGGAAAGCTGATAAGTTATACATAGCTTTGGCTTGATATTTTAATTCATCCCAAACGCTGCTATAACCACAATCTTCAATAATATTAACCACTTGTTTTGGTAGTGTCTCTTCACCTGAAGCCATCATGACAGTAGCTCCACCCATCGAAACACCAAATAAGGTGATTTGACAATCTGAATTTTCTTCTGCTAATAGTTGAGCCCATTTTACGATGTTTAGGCGATCATTCCAACCATAACCAATGATTTGACCTTCACTATCACCGTGTGACATGTTATCTGGCATCAGGACATTATATCCAAGTTCATGGAACATCCAAGCATAAGGCTTCATGTCTTCTTTTTCACTTGTAAAACCGTGAACAACGATAGCTGTTTTATTTGTTTCAGTTGCTGCAGGAACATACCAAGCGTCCTGTTTAAGGCCTTGATTAGTCATCCAACGTGTTTCTTTACTTAACTGATCAAAACTTTGTTCATAGGCATATAAACTACTATCTTTGGGACGTGGTTTATTGTTAATAAACGATTTATCTTCACGAACCTGGGCAACATGAAAGAAATAAAAACTTGCCCCAACACTTGCTATAAACACTAGAGCAATCATCCATAACAAAATACTACGTTTCCTTATTCTCATTTTTCTCATGCTCACTATTATACTATTTTTTATCAAAATGTGAAGACTTCCTATGTAACAATACCATTACATAAAAAAACACCTTCTAAACCTTATAAAGGCTTAAAAAGGTGTTTATCATTACGTATTTCTACTATTATTTACTGTTTTTATTTTCAATTGACGCAGTCACAAATGCTGTGTAAAGCTCTTCTGGACGGTTTGGACGGCTTTGAAGTTCTGGGTGATATTGAGCAGCCACGAAGAATTTTTTCTCTGGCAATTCAACAACTTCCATCAAGCGGTTATCTGGTGACACACCTGAGAAGACGAAACCAGCAGCTTCAAATTGTTCACGGAATTTAGTATTAAATTCGTAGCGGTGACGGTGACGACGTTGAACAACTTCTTGGTTGTTGTAAGCTTGCGCTGCACGTGAACCTGGTTTCAATTTACATGGGTAAAGTCCAAGACGAAGTGTTCCACCCATGTCTTCGATGTCGATTTGGTCACGCATGATGTCGATGATTGGGTATTTAGTGTCTGGATCAAGCTCAGCAGAGTTTGCACCTTCCATGTTCAAGACGTGGCGAGCAAATTCCACACATGTCAATTGCATACCAAGACAGATACCTAGCATTGGCACATCTTTTTCACGCGCATAACGGATAGCTTCGATTTTACCTTCTGTACCACGTTGACCGAATCCACCAGGAACGATGATACCATCAGCATCACCAAGCATTTCTTCAACGTTATCAGCAGTAAGATCGTTAGCGTTAACCCATTTAAGGTCAATTGCTGCATCGTTAACGTAACCTGAGTGTTTAAGTGCTTCAACAACTGAAAGGTATGCATCTGGCAATTCAACATATTTACCAACAAGAGCAATTTTAGTTGATTTTTTAAGGTTCATGATCTTATCAACCATTGCTGACCATTCTGACATATCAGCTTTTGGTACATCAAGTTTCAAGTGATCACAAACGATTTGGTCCATGTTTTGAGCTTGCATGTTAAGTGGAATTTGGTAAATGTGATCCACATCAAGTGACTCAATAACAGCTTCTGGAGCAACGTCACAGAATTGTGCCAATTTATTTTTGATGCCTTGACCAGCTGGTTTTTCAGTACGGATAACCAACATGTTTGGTTGAATACCAAGTCCACGCAATTCTTTAACTGAGTGTTGTGTTGGTTTAGTTTTCATTTCACCAGCAGCTTTAAGGTATGGAAGAAGAGTTGTGTGGATGTACATAACGTTATCCGCACCAACATCAGCTTTCATTTGACGAAGAGCTTCAAGGAATGGAAGACTTTCGATATCACCAACTGTACCACCAACTTCAGTGATGATAACATCAGAGTCAGTTGTTGTAGCAGCGCGTTTGATTTTTTCTTTCAAAGCGTCAGTGATGTGTGGAATAACTTGGACAGTTGCACCAAGGTATTCACCTTTACGTTCTTTACGAAGAACTTCGCTGTAGATTTTACCAGTTGTAACGTTTGAATATTTGTTAAGGTTGATATCGATGAAACGTTCGTAGTGACCAAGGTCAAGGTCAGTTTCCGCACCATCGTCTGTTACATAAACTTCACCGTGTTGATAAGGACTCATTGTACCTGGGTCAATGTTGATGTATGGGTCAAATTTTTGGATAGTCACTTTAAGACCACGATTTTTCAAAAGACGACCAAGACTTGCAGCAACGATTCCCTTACCGATAGAAGAAACAACACCACCAGTAACAAAAATATACTTAGTCATTAAATAAAACTCCTTTAAAATAAAAATGATAGCAAACGATAAGTGCTTGAAAAATTGAAAGCGAAAGAATATCAAATAATTAGCAAATTTATTCGATAAATGAAAAAAAGCAAATGGCCATTTACTTTTAGGAAAACAAAAATAGCTCCCTAAAAAGTTAGGGAGCTTTTCTCCGACCTCTAAAAAAGAGGTGCCCGAATAATACTATAAACTATCCTGAGACTTTTGTCAAATGATATGAATTAGTTTTTTAAATTAAATTTAGACACTTAAACTAATTATTCTTCGTCTAAATCGTCATCTTCATCATCTTCTTCGTTGATATCAACTTCTTCATCCAAATCATCATCTGGAATGATCTCGTTGATTTCTGAATCGTATGATTCAACTTCAGATTTTTCATCATCTGGATTTTCGTCATCGTATTCCATATCAGAAGATTTTGCAGAGTAATCGTCATCTTCTGGATCATCATCTGAATAATCGATGGCATCTTCGTCACCATCCATAAAGGCATTTACACGTTTGCGTTTACGTTTTGGTGCTCCATTTTCATCTTCTTCAAGTGTAATGATTTCTTCGTCGATTTCGTCGATAGCATACCATGAACGAAGTCCCCATTTGTTGTCGCCAAGTGGAATAAAGCTTCCATCAACGTTCAATGCAGAATAAAAATATGGTAAAGCTTCACGAATTTCTGCGTCTGATTTTTCGAGGTAGTTTTGGATCTCATTTACAAGATCGCTGAAATACATTTCATGATCGCGTCCACGTTCTTCCAGAATAGCACGTGCAACTTCAATCATTGAAAGTTCGCTTTTTTCTTGTCCAGCAAATACTTCTAATTCCAAGGTAATTCTCCTTATTAATCTTAGGATGTGAGCAAACAGCCACAATAACCCTATTATCTTAATTTTCGTTACTCTCTATTTTACGCTAATTTTGTCAATTCGTCAAAAGATTTATAAGAATTTCTGAGAAAGGGCATAAAAAGCCAAGTAATCTATCGATTACCTGACTTTATAACTATTTATCTAAGGATAAATTATTTTACTTTTGCAGTGCTTGTTACCACTTCAACAGCTTTCTTCATAGCGATGTCGTGTTTAAGCATATCTGCTGAAAGAAGGTTACGAACTTGTTCAACTTCCATGTTGTATTCTGAAGCAAGGTCGTTGATTTCTTTTTCGATTTCTTCGTCAGAAGCTTCGAATCCTTCTGCTTTAGCGATAGCTTCGATAACAAGGTTAGTTTTAACACGTTTGTCAGCGTCAGCTTCGTATTGTTTGTGAAGGTCTTCTTCAGTTGTACCAGTCAATTGGAAGTACATTTCTGGAGAGATACCTTGACGTTGCATGTTACCCATGAATTCGTTCATAGCACGGTGAACTTCGTCGTGAACCATTTCTTCTGGCAATTCAACGATTTCAGCATTTGCAACTGCCAATTCAAGAGCAGCACCTTCAACAGCATCGTCAAATGCGATTTCTTTAGCTGATTCAAGTTCTTTACGGTATTTAGCTTTCAATTCGTCAAGAGTTTCAACTTCTTCGTCGATGTCTTTAGCAAGTTCGTCATCAAGAGCTGGAACTTCTTTAGCTTTAACTTCGTGTACAGTTGTAACGAATTTAGCATCTTTACCAGCAAGGTCTTCAGCTTGGTATTGTTCTGGGAATGTTACGTTAACTTCTACAGTTTCACCAGCTTTAGCACCAACTAATTGGTCTTCGAAACCAGGGATGAATTGACCTGAACCAAGTTCAAGTGAGAAGTTTTCACCTTTACCACCGTCAAATTCAACACCGTCAACTGAACCTACAAAGTCGATAACAACTGTATCACCAAGTTCTGCTGCACCTTCTTTAACGATAAGTTCAGCAAGGTTGTTGCGTTCGCGTTCAACTTTTTCGTCAACTTCAGCGTCAGTTACTTCTTTAGAAGCTTCTACTGATACTTCAAGGTTTTTGTAGTCACCAAGTTTAACTTCTGGTTTTGTAACAACTTCAGCAGTCAAAGTCCATTCTTGACCTTTTTCCATTGATTGGATGTCAATTTTTGGTTGAGCAACAACATCAAGGCTAAGTTCTGCAACTGCTGCTTGGTAAGCTGCTGGAAGAAGTGCGTTCAATGCATCTTCGTAAAGTGCTTCTTCACCAAATTGTTGGTTAAATACGGCACGTGGCATGTGACCTTTACGGAATCCAGGTGCGTTCAAATTTTTCTTAACTTTGTTGAATGCTTGATCAAGAGCTGGTTTGATTTTATCTTGACCGATTGTGAATGTAATCACGCCACGGTTAGTAGCTTTGTTTTCAAATGATACAGACATGAAGTCATTTCTCCTTAAAATTTTATATACAGTTTAGTTTAACATATTTCAGGCTTTTTTGTCAAAGAATAGTGTTATATCAAGGGTTTTAGAGGCTAAGTTTTTTCTTATCATTTCAGCAGTTTTGGCTATTATTACTTTGTGTCAACAAATCAAATTAATAAAAACTTGCTTGCAAAGTATTTTTTTAATAAACTATGGGTATGAACATTATTTCAAAATATATCGAACAACTTCAGGTAGAAGAGATTGCGATTGATCTTATCTCAAAAACAGTGTCTCTTATCCTGCTTCTTGTGCTTTTTCTCATTGCTAAAAGAGTTGTTAATTTCATTTTTACACATGCTGTTGCAAAATCAATTGCACTCTCACGTCAAACTGAAGCACGTCAAAAAACCATCACGAAACTGCTCCACAATATTATGAATTACACCCTCTACTTTTTCTTTATCTACTGGGTGTTAAGCATTCTAGGTGTTCCTGTTTCAAGTCTTCTTGCAGGTGCTGGACTTGCTGGGGTTGCCCTTGGTCTTGGGGCACAAGGTTTCTTGACTGATGTCGTCAATGGTTTCTTCATCTTGCTTGAAAATCAATTCGAAGTCGGTGACTCAGTTGTTATCGGAGCTGTCGAAGGAAACATCTCAAGCGTTGGTATCCGTACAACACAAATTCGTGGTTTTGACGGAACCTTGCATTTCATTCCTAACCGTAATATCACTGTTGTTTCAAATAAATCTCGTGGTGATATGCGTGTTCAGATTGATATTCCAATCTACGCTCACACTGACCTTGAGAAAGTAGCTAATATCATCAAAACCGTTAACCAAGAACAATTACCAAGTTTCCCTGAAATCGTTGGTAGTCCGACAATTCTTGGCCCACGTACTAATAGCACTGCTCAACTTGTTTTCCGAATTGATATCTTCGTTCAAAACGGTAAGCAAAGCTACATTTACTCAAACTTCTATCGCCTTTACCAAGAAGCCCTCTTGGAAAACGATATTCATTTGCCAACAATGTATGCTAATCCGACACTTTCTAAATAAGCAAAAAAAGGTTGAAGTTCAGCACTTCAGCCTTTTTATAATTGTTTAAAATTTACGGATTGGGTCTGCTGTGTAAGTCGCACGCGCACCACCGATAAGTTTTGGTCGGCTAGCAAGCGCTGTGACGTGAGCGCCTCCAAGTTCACGTTGAACTGGAACAAGAGGAACTTGCACGCGCTTGACATGCATACCGATAAAAGTATCACCGATATCAAGCCCTGCGTGTGCCACAATTTCTTCTACCTCAACAGGGTCGCTCATGAATTTAAAAGCAGCCACTTGACCACTACCACCAGCGTGCAGATTTGGAATAACGTTGACGATTTCTAAATCTTTCTTTTCAGCTAATTCACGTTCAACTGTCAAGGCACGATTCAAATGTTCACATCCCTGAACAGCTAGATAAATACCGCGCTCACTAAGTTCATCGAGAATGGTTTTTACAATCACTTCACCAATTTCTGCGCTGCTATTTTTTCCAATCAAGCCACCTGCTACTTCGCTAGAAGATAAACCAAGCACAAAAATTTGTCCTTTTTTAATGGCTGAGCGTTCCACAATATCAACAACAATTGCTCGTGTTTCTTTTGCTAATGCTTCTAAATCCATCCTATGCCTCCCTGGTTTACTAATCTATTTTTTGTTAATTCCTTTTTCAAACGATAGAAAAATCAAATAACCTGCAAACATGCCAAAAATATTTTGGAGTAAGTTTCCTGGAATACTAGCCCAAGCAGCACCCCAACCATATCCTAAAAGCAATGCCGCTAAGAAGTACCAAGCAACCATTGAAATGCTTGCAAGAACTAATCCCAAAATACGTTTTTTCTCTGTCCAACCAGCAAAAAATCCTTGTGCACCGTGGGCAATCAAACTATGAAACATATACTGTGGATAGCCCAACAAAAGGTCAATCAAAAAGCCTGATAAACCACCCACAACAGCTCCTGACTTAGACCCTAAATAGAAAGCTGTGAAATAAATCCCAACATCAAGAAGGGTTAAATAACCTGTTGGCGTTGGAATGTGTATATAGGCAAGCACAACGCAAAGCGCCGCCAAAACCGCCATTACTGTTAAATCGCGTGTCTTATTTTTCGTCATAATTTTGTTTCACTCCATATTTATCTGAATGGCGGATAGCTTGGTAAACAAACTCTTTTGATACCGCAACAGCTTCCTTAGCTGATTTTCCAAGGACCAATTGACTCGCAATACTTGACGCAAAGGTACACCCTGCACCAATATTATTGCTATCAAGCACAGCTGTTTCAAACACTTCATAATCTTTGCCATCATAAAAGACATCAATGGCTTGCTCTTTGCTCAATCGATTACCACCTTTGATGACCACATGTTCAGCACCCAAATCAACTAAACGTTTAGCAGCTGCTTTCATATCGTCCAAAGTCTTGATAGTCATTTGGGTCAATAGCTCCGCTTCAACCAAATTAGGAGTAATAATAGTCACATAAGGGAAAAATTTCAAAAGCTCGTCACGCAGAGCTGAAACTTCCACATCATGTTTTTCTTTACAAACTAAAACCGGATCAAGTACAATCGGAATTTCTTTATGCTCTTTAACAAATTCAAGTGCCTTATCAGCCAGTCTAACATTAGGCAACAAACCTAATTTAATTCCTGAAAAAGGAACATCTTTTAAGCTGTTTAATTGATGATCAAACACCTCGTCATCTGTCGCAAAAACTTCAAAACCTTTGTCTGTCAAAGCTGTTAAACAAGTCACTGCTAAAAAGCCATGCAAATGATTAGTTGTGTAGGTTGCTAAATCAGCATAAAGCCCACCACCACTAAAAATATCATTGCCAGAAATTGCCAAAATGTACTTATTCGTCATAAATAATCTCCTTCAAATAAAGCCCATTACCTGCTGCCGTAGGTCCAGCCAAATCACGATTTTTAGACGCTAACACCGTCTTAATCTGACTAACTGGCATACGACCATTTCCAATTTTCAGTAAAGTCCCCACCATATTACGGACTTGTTTATAAAGAAAACCATTTCCACTGAAGGTAAAGACAAAGAAGCCTGTTTTTTCGTCAATATCAACCGTTGCTCGTGTAATCGTGCGAACTTTATTTTCTACAGATGTTCCTGAAGCTGTAAAACCTGTAAAATCATGAGTTCCTACCAAATCCTGAATAGCCTCTTGCATCAAAGCTAAATCTAGTGGATAAGGATAATGTGTCGCATAATGGCGCATCATAGGATTCTTAGGACGCCCTGCATCAACTAAAAACTCATAAGTTTTACTATGCTTATTATAACGTGAATGAAAGTCGTCACTGACTTGTTCAACCTTCACCACATCAATATCTTCTGGAGATTGTGTATCCAAACCAAAACGCAATTTCTCCACATCACGAGCCTGCGGCAAATCAAAGTGAACCACTTGCCCATAAGCATGAACCCCAGAATCTGTGCGACCTGCACCGTGAACTTTAACAGGCTGACCACTATTTAGCCTCTGTAAGGTCTTTTCAAGTTCTTCCTGGACCGAACGCTCACTCGGTTGACGCTGAAAACCGGCAAAAAGCCTACCATCATATGAAATTGTTGCTTTATATCTTACCATGTGTGTATTTTATCATCTTCCTAGAGGACTTTCCAGAAAATTTAGAACAGACTGTCCCCGTACAGATTTTAACATAAAAACAGAGATTGGAAAATAGACTCCAACCTCTGCATACTATTAATCTTTCAAACCAGCCACAATTGCTTGAGCAAGCTCAGAAGGATTCTCCCAAGCCATCGAGTGCCCTGCACCCTCGACAATCCTCAAAGGCACTCCTGCCTCTGCTAAACTTGTATAGTCATTATCTGGCAATGATTTTCTTCCAAAAATCACTGTTTTAGGTAAATTCAAATCATATAACATCTGGCGCCAAGGTGTTTTTCCACCCTGAACAGCATTGACAGACATTCGATAAACTGCATAAGGTGACCACTGTGCTAAAGTTGCTGCCCACATGCTATTACCTGAATTTTTGCTTTCTGCTAATACTTTACAAAATCCAAAATCAATGAATTCTTTTTCTGAAAAGCTTGCAATTTCAAAACTCGAGCTTCCAAAAGTACTCGGATCTAAATTAGGTTCACTTAGAATTAACTTTTCTACTCTGTCTGAGCAAATACTGGCTAATTCAATAGCAATTGGACCACCCAAGCTATGCCCAAAAACTGTCAGATTTGCTAAATTCAATGTCTCAATAAAATCCTTCAAGTACGTAACATGTGAACTGACACGATAATCAAATTCTTCCGGCTTATCACTGTAACCTGCTCCCAACAAATCAATAAGTATGCAACGATGATCTTTTAAACACTCCTGAGAAACAACTTCTCCGTAGTCAAAAGACCCTGCGCACCCTAAACCATGTATAAATAAAATCGGACTACCGTCACCTGGAAAATCTTGATAGCGCATATAAGCATTTTGGTCGTCAATAAAGTATTCTTTCATAATCTCCCCTTCTGTAAAAAAAGAGACCGGAAAATAGATTCCAATCTCTTTTTAGTTTTCAATTATTCACCATCAAAGGCGTCTTTAACTTTGTTGAAGAAACCTTTTTTCTTAGGATTTCCAACTTTGTCGCCACCAGCTTGCGCAAATTGTTTAAGTGCTTCAACTTGTGCATCGTTAAGTTTTGTTGGTGTCACAATATTAACTGTAACGTGTTGGTCACCTTGACCACCGCCACGCAATTTAGGAGCACCTTTACCGCGAAGTCGGAAAGTTTTACCTGTTTGAGTACCAGCTGGGATAGTCATTTCAACATCACCATGAACCGTTGGCACCTCAACAGTATCACCGAGCGCAGCTTGAACAAAACTGATGTTCATTGTGTAGTAAATTGTTGAACCGTTACGTTCAAATTTATTGCTTGGCAAGACATTGATGATAACGAAGAGGTCACCATAAGGACCGCCGTTAAAGCCAGCCTCACCTTGTCCTTGCAAGCGAATTTGTTGACCAGTTTCAACACCAGCCGGAATTTTAACAGACACTTTGTGTGTTTTCTTTTCGTGTCCTGTTCCATGACATGTGTGACATGGTTCTTTGATTTCTTTACCTGTACCGTGACAGACATCACATGTCACTTGACGACGCATCATACCAAGTGGTGTTTGTGTATCAACATTAATCACACCTGAACCATGACAACGGCTACATGTTACAGGGCTAGTTCCTGGTTTAGCACCTGAGCCATGACAAGTTGAACATGTTGATTCTCGGTTGTAAGCTACTTCTTTTTCAACACCAAAGACAGCTTCTTCAAATGTCAAATTGACACGGTATTGAAGGTCATCCCCTTGACGAGGTGCGTT
The DNA here is from genome assembly GCF_004352745.1 of Streptococcus sp. KCJ4932. Lineage (NCBI taxonomy): Bacteria > Bacillati > Bacillota > Bacilli > Lactobacillales > Streptococcaceae > Streptococcus > Streptococcus sp. KCJ4932. The sequence continues at coordinate 13,074 of NZ_SJWW01000023.1, forward strand.
TGGATTACGCATTCCGCCGCCTCCACCAAAGAAGCTTGAGAAGATATCTTCAAATCCACCGAAGCCAGCTCCATCAAAACCGCCAAAGCCGCCAGCTCCACCACCGAAGCCACCGTTGGCACCAGCAGGACCATATTGGTCATAAGCCGCACGTTTTTGTTCATCACCTAAAGTTTCATAGGCTTCTTGAACTTCCTTATATTTTTCTTCTGCACCAGGTTCTTTATTAATATCTGGGTGATACTTTTTAGACATTTTGCGGTAAGCTTTTTTAATTTCAGCTTGCGAAGCGTCTTTCGAAACACCCAAACGATCGTAAAATTCTGTATTGTTCATAATTATGATATTAAGCCGTTAGACATCGTCAAAATAAGAGATTGAACAAAAGATGTTTACACCTCCCTTTTGACACCAGCCATGGCTCGCGTTCATTTCTGAACACTTTTCCTTTCTATTTGATTAGAAGGTATTTCTAGAAACAAGCGTATCTGACTCTCGTCATAAAAGACTTGTTCATTCAAGCGACTTGCGGTCGCTATCTACTTATGCTATCTACCCAAAAGCAGAGGCTGGGTTGCAACCTCTGCATTTAGATTTATATTTTCAACATACTGAGTTTCAAACCCAATGTAAATCTGTCTAGAAGACTCAATTATTTTTCAGTGAATTCACCGTCAACAACGTCATCACCATTGTTGTTTGATGAATCAGCTGATTGAGCACCTTCAGCACCTTGTGCTGCTTGTTGAGCTGCAGCAGCTTGTTCGTACATTTTAACAGCAAGTGCTTGAGCTTTTTCGTTAAGAGCTTCAAGTTTAGCTTTCATATCTTCAAGATTGTTAGCTTCTTGAGCAGCTTTCAATTCATCAAGAGCAGCTTGAGCAGCATCGCGTTCTGTATCGAAACCTTTACCTTCAGTTTCTTTGATTGTTTTTTCTGTTGCAAAGATAGCTTGGTCAACTTCGTTACGAAGATCAACTTCTTCTTTACGTTTAGCATCTGCTTCTGCGTTAGCTTCTGCATCTTTCATCATTTTTTCAATTTCTTCATCAGTCAAACCTGAGTTAGATTGGATAACGATGTGTTGTTCTTTTTGAGTACCAAGGTCTTTAGCTTTAACAGATACGATACCGTTTTTATCAATATCAAATGTTACTTCGATTTGAGGGATACCACGAGGTGCAGCTGGGATATCAGTCAATTGGAAACGACCAAGAGTTTTGTTATCAGCAGCCATTGGACGTTCACCTTGAAGAACATGGATATCTACAGCTGGTTGGTTATCAGCAGCTGTTGAGAAGACTTGTGATTTAGAAGTTGGGATAGTAGTGTTACGGTCGATAAGTTTTGTAAATACACCACCCATAGTTTCGATACCAAGTGACAATGGAGTAACGTCAAGAAGTACGACGTCTTTAACATCACCAGTGATAACACCACCTTGGATAGCAGCACCCATAGCAACTACTTCATCAGGGTTAACTGATTTGTTTGGTTCTTTGCCAGTTTCAGCTTTAACAGCTTCTACAACGGCAGGGATACGAGTTGAACCACCGACAAGGATAACTTCGTCGATTTCAGAGATTGAAAGACCTGCATCTGAAAGAGCTTGACGAACTGGAGTTTTAGTACGTTCAACAAGGTCACGAGTCAAATCATCGAATTTAGCACGTGAAAGGCTTGTTTCCAAGTGAAGAGGTCCAGCAGCTCCTGCAGTGATGAATGGAAGTGAGATTTGTGTTTGAGTAACACCTGAAAGATCTTTTTTAGCTTTTTCAGCAGCATCTTTCAAACGTTGAAGGGCCATTTTATCTTGGCTAAGGTCAATTCCGTTTTCGTTCTTGAAGTCAGCAACTAACCAATCAATAATTTTTTGGTCGAAGTCGTCACCACCAAGTTTGTTATCACCTGCTGTAGCAAGTACGTCAAAGACACCATCACCAAGTTCAAGGATAGATACGTCGAATGTACCACCACCAAGGTCAAATACCAAGATTTTTTCATCTTTATCAGTTTTATCAAGACCATAAGCAAGTGCAGCTGCAGTTGGTTCGTTAACGATACGTTCTACTTCAAGACCAGCGATTTTACCAGCGTCTTTAGTTGCTTGACGTTGAGCATCGTTGAAGTATGCAGGAACTGTAATAACAGCTTTTGCTACTTTTTCACCAAGGTAATCTTCAGCGTAACCTTTAAGGTATTGAAGAATCATTGCTGAGATTTCTTGTGGAGTGTATTCTTTACCGTTTGCAGATACTTTTTCAGAAGTACCCATTTTAGATTTGATAGAGATAACTGTATCTGGGTTTGTCACTGCTTGACGTTTTGCAGCATCACCAACGATGATTTCACCGTTTTTGAATGAAACAACTGATGGAGTTGTACGGTTACCTTCTGGGTTTGCGATAATTTTTGATTCAGTTCCTTCAAGAACTGCAACAGCTGAGTTTGTTGTACCTAAGTCAATACCAATAATTTTAGACATGTTCTACCCCTCTTTTTTATATGAATTTATCTTTTTTATGCTTTCTGTTATAGTTTAATGACATTGCGGTCAGGTCATTTGCATTTAGTTGTAAACAACAACCATTGCAGGACGCAACAAGCGTTCATGAAGTTTATAACCTTTTTGAAGAACTTGTGCAATGCTATCCACTGGATGTTCATCATCCGCTGGAAGTGTTTGAACTGCCATGTGCAAGTTGTGGTCAAAGTTTTCAACAACCACTTCTTCAACACCTTCTTCATTAAGTGCACGAACTAGGCTATCGCGTGTCATTTCAAGACCTTTTTTTACATCGTCAGTCAAACCTTCAACAGCAAGAGCTCGTTCCAAGTTATCTAAACTTGGCAAGATTGCTTTAGCTAAATCTTGTGAACGATATTTTTGCAATTGTTGACGTTCTTCGTTAGCACGACGTTGAATATTTTGCATTTCAGCATGAGCACGAAGGTATTTATTTTCAAAATCTTCAGCACGCTCAAGTGCTTTTTGTAATTCTTCATTTTGAGCATCTTCTTGAGGCTGCTCTTCTACTTTTTCTTCAGTCACAACATCAGTGGCTTCAACTTCTTCTTGAAGTTCTTCGTTTTTAATTTCTTCTGACACTGTGTCCCTCCCTATCTTTTTATCAATTTAATTCAATTACTAAACTTAGTTGACCTCGTAGTGATTACTATTAAGGTATCGGTAGTAATCACCAAGTTTCATCGCTAAAACTCGCCCGATAACATTAACCAAGCTAACGCTTCGGCGATAATCCATATCAATGGGACCAATCAAGCTAAGGAGCCCAAATCCACGATAAGGAATCAGAAACTTATGTGTCAAAACAGTCACATTTGCTAAAGCTGGCTCTTGACTATCTGCAACCTGAACATTGGCAATTTCATCTTCTTTCATTGAAGAGCGAAGCGCAACCGCCACTCGTTGGTCATTATCCAAGAAACGATAAGTTTCCAAATCAGCATAATCAAGCGAATTAACTTTACCAGCTACGAAAACCAATTCTCTGAACAATTCTGCAAAAATATAATCAAACAAATCCAGAACATTATCTGTTACTGTGAAATACTTTTGCAAAACCTGTGGAATTTCTGTTCGTAACTTATAATGGATATCCATCACCGTGCGACCAAGCAAACGTTCATCAACGATTTCTTTCAAAGTCACCAAATCTTTCAACATAAAGTTTTTCGGAATGGCGAACTGAATGGTTGCTGGTTTAGATTCATCCAAAGTTAAAACAGCTAAAGCGTCATGACTTGATAGTTGAACAATATCAAAGGCAGTTAATTTCTGGCGGGCTGGTTCAACATCCAAAATCACTGATGTATAACCAGTCATATCAGCCAAGACTTGACTTGCCTTTTGTAAAATATCATCAAGCTTAAAAGCTTCAAAATCAAAAGCTTTAACCACTTGGTAAATATCACGTTCATCAATACTATCAAGACTCAATGAATGCTCAACAAAGTACTTAAATCCAGCAGCACTTGGCATCCGTCCACTAGACGTGTGAGCTTTCTCAAGCAACCCTAGCTTTTCAAGTTTAGCCATGTCATTACGAATGGTAGCACTACTTGAATCGATAGTTGCTTGCAAAGTTTTAGAGCCAATAGGTTCATGCGTCTGTGTAAACAATTCAACGATTAAATTCAGAATTTCACTTTGACGTTGTGTAATCATAACCTCGCCCCTTTCAACTTTTAGCACTCATTTACCTCGACTGCTAATTTATAATTCTATTATACTCCTCTAAAAAGCAGTGTCAAGGAAAAAGCATAAAAAATTAGCACTCTTTTTACTAGAGTGCTAATTTCTTATTTATCATATGTTGTTAAGTCATTTTCTTCAATAATAGCAATCAATTTACTCGCATAATTGGGGTCTGAACTAAAGCCCATATCTTGCAGTGCTTGTGCTGGTTTCTTGTATCCTTTGTTAGAAACCATAATGTCATAAGCACCTTCGCTATTTCGAATTTTACCTGACTTCAGTAAAGCAAAATAATCATAAATAGCATCATCCCAAGACTTATAAACAGCAAATTGACCAATTTCAGTTTGCCACTCATTGACAAAATAACGTTTGTATTTCAAAGTCACAGGCTTATTCCCAGGCTGCGCAGAAACAGCAAAGAGATTATGATATTTTACAGCTAGCAAATTTTGACCATAATCAGATTCTAACGCCGCTTGTGCCATCACCAATGACGGACGCACGCCATAAGCTTCTGCCACTTCTTGAACCGTTGGTGCAATGTCAGCAAAAAATTCCGACTTATTATAGGAAACTTTTTCTGTTTTATTTGTACTAGGTGTTGCTCGGTGAGCATATAGCGGTGAAAAAATACCTAGAACCAAAACAGCCAAAAATACAAGAAATTGAACAAAAGAGAATCGAGATTTCATCGTTTATTCTCCTTCAACAAAGCAATGTATTCTTCAAGGCTAAGATTATTATCAGTCATGTATTTTGCTGATTCTTTACCAACATAACGGAAGTGCCAATCTTCATAATCAACACCTGTTGACTCACTTTTTCCTTTTGGAAAACGAAGAACAAATCCATATTCAGGTGCAATAGCTTTTACTTTTTCCACAACATCAACATCACTTTGATTGAGGTAATTAACAGTACTCATATCCATGGCTAAACCAGTTTGGTGTTCACTAGCCCCAGCCGGTTGTGAATACGTCTTAACCAAATCTTCTGCCGCAGACTGTGTCAAACTTGGGTCAGCAGCCACTTCCTGCGATACATATGAATTAAACAATTCTTCCTGATACGCAACGCTTCGGTAACCAGAAATCAAGTGTTCACTAGCGTCAATAGCTTGCGCTGCAGCCAAGAAATTACGAGCATCATCAGCAATACGTGAATCAACCGTAATATTATCAATCTGCGTCAAATCAGGATTCATTTCTGGCGTGATGTGGTCACGATTTACCAAGACCAATTGCCAATCTTTGGTTGAAACATCAGGTAAATTCGCTACTTTTTTCTTAGCAGCTACTGAAGAGGACTTAGCTGATGAACTTTGACTCACCGAAGTAGAAGCATTTCTTGCATTTCCCTTTAACGTCAATCGATTTCCTTGAACGAAAACAAAAATTCCAACAATAAAAATGATAATAACTAATAACCCTAATATTAAGGTTGGTAAACTACGCTTTTTTCTCATCTTTTCTTTCTTCTAATAATTGTCGACCTTTGAGACGATAACTAACATCTCCAATCGATTCAATAATAAATTTGCCATTCTCAAAACTAACAACTGTTACACTACCATTATCTAGTCCAAGACCTCTTGGTGTCGTAGGGTCAATTAACCACAAAAATGTACCAATAGTCATACCATGACTCACTACAATGGCATTGCCGCCGCCTGATGCTTCAATCTTTTTAGCAATAGCAGTAAAACCTTCTAAAATCCGACTACTTAGCTCTTCCCAAGTTTCAGCCCAACCAGCAGTATCAACTTTGTAAATGCCCTTGGCTAATTCTTCGTAAGACAGCTTTGTCATATCCTTATCAAAAACTCGAGGAAGAACACCGTTGAAGAGCTCACCGTCATATCCTCCATCTAGACTACCAAAGCACCACTCACGAATACGTTTATCACGCGTGTAAGGAATGTCCTCTTGCTGACATTCTCGCAATATAATTTCCATTGTTTGCAAAGTCCGCCCACTATCACTTGAAAAAGCTTCCTTAAATGTCAAACCCGCAGCCTTTAAGCCAACACCAAGTTCCTGAATACCACGTTCACCCTCAGCAGTCAACGGAGTATCACTCCAACCCTGTGCACGACCGATTGTGTTAAACATTGTCTTACCATGACGAGCAATATACAACCTTGTTTTTACCATTGGCTTCCTCCTATAAACTAGAAACAAACAGAAATAGTGATAACAAAATAAATAGTAATTTAAGACTTTAATGCCACTTTATTATAACATATTTTTCGCTTTGCTCCTTCGTCCAAAACACAATCTTAATTAGGAAAAAGACAAGTTTTTAAAGAAGGATTTCAAACAAAAATCTAGGGCAAAAATTACTTTCACCCTAGATATTTTATGACTAAAAATGATTAACAGATTAGTTTTTAAAGCTATGGACAGGCGCAGGAATTTGACCTCCACGGTGAATGAAATCAGCAGACGAATTATGGTTAACACGCATCACTGGTGCAGCACCAAGAAGTCCACCAAATTCAATCATATCGCCTTCTTTACCTTTAGGAATGATACGAACAGCTGTTGTTTTTTGATTAATAACACCAATAGCAGCTTCATCAGCAATCATAGCAGCAATTGTTTCGTGCGGAGTATCCTCAGGAATAGCAATCATATCCAAACCAACTGAACAGATAGCTGTCATAGCTTCAAGTTTTTCTAAATTAAGAGAACCATTTTGAACAGCAGCAATCATTCCTTCATCTTCAGAAACTGGAATGAAAGCACCTGATAGACCACCGACTTGGTTACAAGCCATGATTCCACCTTTTTTAACTTGGTCATTCAAAAGCGCAAGTGCTGCAGTTGTACCGTGAGTACCAACTGCTTCAAGTCCCATTTCTTCAAGAACACGAGCGACAGAATCCCCAACAGCTGGTGTAGGAGCAAGTGAAAGGTCAACAATACCAAATTTAACCCCTAAACGTTCACTAGCCATTTGACCAACTAATTGACCGATACGAGTAATTTTGAAGGCTGTTTTCTTAACAGTTTCTGCAACAACATCGAAGCTTTCACCGCGAACTTTTTCAAGAGCACGTTTGACAACACCAGGACCAGAAACACCGACATTAATGACAACATCCGCTTCACCAACACCATGGAAAGCACCAGCCATGAAAGGATTATCCTCAACCGCATTAGCAAATACAACTAACTTAGCTGCACCTAAATCAGACAATTCAGCAGTTTCTTTAATCACACGTCCCATGTCAGCAACAGCAGTCATATTAATACCAGATTTTGTTGAACCAATATTAACAGATGAACATACTTTTTCTGTTTCAGCAAGAGCACGAGGAATAGAATTAATCAAAATTTCATCGCCTTTTTGGTAACCTTTTTGAACCAAAGCAGAGAAACCACCGATGAAATCAATACCAATTTCATGTGCAGCTTTATCCAAAGCATGTGCAAGTGGAAGATAGTCTGTCGCATCAGTTGCAGCACCAATAATTGAAATTGGTGTAACTGAAACACGTTTATTTACAATTGGAATACCAAGCTCAGCAGCAATTTCATCTCCAACTTCAACAAGAGAACCAGCTTTTTCGACTACTTTTTTATAAATTTTATCAGCAGCTTTGTTAATATCAGGATCGATACAATCAAGAAGAGAAATTCCCATCGTAATAGTACGAACATCGAAATTTTGCTCTTCAATCATTGCAATTGTTTCAGTAACTTGTCTAATATCCACAGCTAGCCTCCTTAAATATTGTACATAGCATCAAAAATCGCTGCGCTTTGAATGTTAATTTTGACGTTAAGCGTGTCCCCATAAGCTTCAAATTCAGAGCGTAATTTTGTGAAATCTTGTTTTTCATCAGATGAAACAACAGCCATCATTGTGAAAAAATCATCCAAAACAGTTTGAGAAATATCATCAATATTCAAACCAAACTCAGCAATTTTTGCTGAAACACCTGCTACAATACCTGCTTTATCTTTTCCGACAACAGTAATAATTGCTTTCATGAGAAGCCTCCAAAACTAATATTTGTTCAATTTTACCACAATTTTCTGAAAAATTCCATTTAATTAGCAAAATAATTCGCTAAAAACGAATTATTTTTGATTATTTAGGACAAATATTCATGTTTTCAACTAAAAACAAAGCCTTCTTCCGCGCAGAAGAGTAAGCAAAAGGCCAGAATCCTCTGGTCTTTTCTTATGGTCTAAAATCTGAGAAATACGGTTCAATGCTTTTTAAAAAGGCTTTCTTCCCTTCAAAACGTTCCCCACGAATCACTTTTTCCAACTTCAGTCGGTCTTCTCTTCCCAATGTTCTTCGTAAACGAGCTAAGCTATCCTGATAAGCCACGTAATCTGCGACTTCAAAGAAAGATACCTGGGGCACACAGTGACTAATATCACCAATTTCTTCATAAGGCATACGATTAAATTTCCGTTTAAAGGATTCCTGATGGCGGATAATATCTTTAACATGGTTAGAAAATTTTGTTTTAAAGTAGCTATAGCGTTTGCCTTCATTAATTAAGAGGTCTGGATGTTCCTCTAAGAGTTGAAAGAAAACAATTCGACCTTCTTGAATCCAATCTTCATAATCCCAAAGTTTGACAAAATAATGACGGCGTAATTTTAAAATAATTGGTTTAACCGTTTGAAAATAGCGTTCAAAATCCACTGTTACGATCTCCTTTTTCCTTTTTATTGTTAAGGTACCCTTATTATAGAAAGGATTAGGAAAAAGGAACATGACAAAAATGTCCAAATGAATGCACAAAAAAAGCAACTCAATGAGTTGCTCTCCGTCTACCGCTTTTAAACTCCGCCAGTAGGACTCGAACCTACGACATCATGATTAACAGTCATGCGCTACTACCAACTGAGCTATGGCGGATAAATGCTAAGCGACTACCATATC
>NZ_SJWW01000024.1:0-15259 GCF_004352745.1 Streptococcus sp. KCJ4932
ATTTTATAGTGCTATATAATAGGAAGAGAACCTTAAAAAATAATCTCTGATTATATTAAGGTAAAAACCTTAGCTTAGGCTAAGGTTTTTTTGTGCTTTTAAAAAGTGTATTGACATATTGTCGATAAGATAGCTTGGTTAAGTGAACACAAAAGAGATTATAAAAATGCTTGAAGAAATTTTCTTCAAGCATTTTTTGTAAAATCTTATTTTTCAAATTCAGCTTTGCTCTTAGTATCGGCATATTCTTCGGCAACTTCTTTTGAAAGAATGTCGTTATAACTTGGTAGTGCAATACTAGAACCATATTTATTTTTCAAGGCTGTGGTTACGAGGCGATAAGCCAGGTTAGCATTACGTGAAAGAATTGGTCCGTGGAAGTAGCTACCGTAGACGTTTTTGTAATGAACGCCTTCAGTACCGTCTTCTTTATTATTACCGTTTCCGTAAACACATGTTCCAAGTGGTTTTTCATCTTCTGAAAGGAAAGTACGTCCTTGGTGATTTTCAAAACCGTAATAAGTTTCGTTAAATTCATCATTGTGAATTTTGATATCACCGATAAAACGATTATTATTTTGACTAAGGGTATAGTGTCCCATAACCCCAAGACCATCGATTTTTTCACCGTTTGCTTGGACGTAGTATTGACCTAGAAGTTGGAAACCACCACAGATTGCAAGCATAACTTTGTCTTTGTTGATGAAATCAGCGATAGATTCTTTTTTGCCTGGTAGGTCTTTAGCGACGATTGATTGTTCGTAATCTTGTCCGCCACCAAAGAAAGCCATATCATAGTAATTGGCATCAAAGCTATCACCAAGTGACACGATATCAAAGGTCATTTTAGCACCTAGCTTTTCACCGACGTATTTCATCATGAGAATATTACCATTGTCACCGTAGGTATTCATAAGATTTCCGTAAAGGTGAGCAACGTTTAATTCGTATTGATAGTCTTTATTTGCAGGAGATTGTAGTGAAGTATAAGTCATTTTAGTTCATCTCCTTTCCAACAGCGTGACGACTTGCTAAGATTTCGCGGAATTGAAGCATAGCTGTGTAAGTCGCTAAGATATAAGCATGGTCAGTTGGTTGAGCTTCAATCAAAGCCATGATATCTTCTAAGCTTTCAGCTTCTGTAATTTTATCTTCATCATAACCTGTCACACGTAAGCGACGTGCAATTTCAGAGTGGCGCACGCCTCCAGCAAAGGCTTGTGGGATATCCATATCTAAAATAGATTCAAAGTTAGCATCCCAAATCCAGCTAGTATCAATTCCGTCAGCGTAGTTGGCATTGAGTAGAACTGATAGTGTAAATGGATATGGAGCCAATTTAATCATATCAAGAGCTTGGCTAGCACCAACTGGGTTTTTGATAAGAACCAAAGTACAAGACTTATCACCGATTTTGAAGGTTTCTTGACGTCCAAAGACTGCACGGCTCTTGTCAAAACCAGCTTTGATTTTTTCAGGAGAAACGCCAAAGAATTCAGCTACAGACACGGCTGCAAGGGCGTTATAGATATTGTAAAGGCCACCGACGTTAATCTTGTAAACTTGCCCATCAATGACAAATTCAGATGTAGTATTCGTGATTTTTGTCAAGTCTGTCAAAGCGTAATCAAGTTTTGGACGGTGGAAACCGCAATTTTCACAAACGTAATCACCAAGGTTAGCGTAAGTGTTAAGCTTGTATTTCAAGATGCTTTGGCATTGTGGGCACAAGATACCTTCAGTGTTGTAGTGAGCTAATTCTGGTGCATGCTTTTCAGTATCAAAACCATAGTATTTGACTGGATTGATGACGTTTGTTGAATTGAAGAGCGGGCTGTCTCCATTAGCTAGGATAGTTGCATTTGGTGCTTTTGCTGCACCATCCAAAATCATTTGATAAGTTGTATAGATTTCACCATAACGGTCCATTTGGTCACGAAAAATATTTGTGAAGACAAAAAGACTTGGAGTGATGTATTCTGTGATTTTTGGAAGGCTTGCTTCATCAATTTCTAGCACAGCGATTTTTTTTCCAGATTTAGCTCTTTTAGCTGTCAAGAAAGTTGATGTGATTCCGGTAATCATGTTAGCTCCACTAGGGTTTGTCACGATTTCACCGAAAGCTTCACGCAAAATGCCTACTGTCAAAGCAGTTGTGAGGGTTTTACCGTTTGTACCAGTGACAACAACAATCTCATAATCTTTGGCAATCGTATCTAAAATGTCTTTGTCGAATTTGAGGGCGATTTTTCCAGGCAAGGTTGAGCCACGTCCCATTTTTGAAAGAATGGCGTGAGCTGCTTTACCAGCCGTAATTCCCATTAATGTGTTTACTTTCATAGGAATATTGTACCACAAAAAGGAATATTCGAATAAAGAAAATCTGTTTTAAAAGTGGTATAATAGAAAGGTAGTTTTATTTAGTTAGAGAAAAGAGATGTATGTATGAGTAATTTAGCGGCTATTGATGCTAAATTTTGGGCAACTTTAGTTGAAAATCCATGGACTATTGTTGTTCATTTACTAGATATTTTAATCGTAGCATATTTTATTTATCGTTTAATAAAAGCCTTAGCTGGCACGAAGATTATGTCCTTGATTCAAGGTGTTGTCTTCTTTATCATTTTGAAATTTGTCGCTGAGTGGATTGGCTTTACGACCATCACTTATTTGATGAATCAAGTTATCACATACGGTGTTATCGCGTGTGTTGTTATCTTTGCTCCTGAGATTCGTTCTGGTCTTGAAAAATTTGGTCGTTCGACGCAAGTTTTTTCACAAACGCAACAAGTTAGTGACGAAGAAAAACTGGTTGAAGCCTTGGTAAAATCAGTTGCTTACATGAGTCCTCGTAAAATTGGTGCTTTGATTTCTATCGAGCGCACGCAAACATTGCAAGAGTATATTTCTACAGGGATTCCTTTGGATGCTGATATTTCAAGTCAGTTGTTGATTAATATCTTCATCCCAAACACACCTTTGCATGATGGTGCGGTAATCATTAGTGGTAATAAAATCGCGACAGCTTGTTCTTACCTTCCTTTGTCTGAATCAATGGCCATTTCAAAAGAATTCGGAACACGTCACCGCGCAGCTATTGGACTTTCAGAAAACTCAGATGCTCTTACAATTGTTGTGTCAGAAGAGACTGGTGGTATTTCAATTACTTCAAAAGGTGAGTTTTTGCATGATTTGACCAAAGAGAATTTTGAAGCGATTCTTCGCACCCACTTAATTACAAAAGTTGAGGAAGAAGACCACTGGTATCAAAAATTTTGGAGGAAGAAAAAATGAAAAAGTTTTTCAATAGTCAATTCTGGTTGGTTATTGTGTCCATTATCTTTTCTATTCTCCTATTTTTGACTGCCACAACAAGTAACTATACGCATGTTGGGTCGCAGGTATCTGGCGCAACAGAGACCTTCACCCACACCCTAACAAATGTCCCTATCGATATCAAATACGATAGTGATAAGTATTTTATCAGTGGTTATTCGTATGAAACAGAAGTTTATTTAACATCAATCAACCGTGTTAAATTGGACTCTGAAATCAATAATGACACGAGAAGTTTCAAGGTTGTTGCTGACTTGTCAAACTTGGGTGAAGGGACTCAAACAGTGCCTCTTAAGGTGACTAATTTGCCATCAGGTGTTACAGCGACAGCTTCACCTAATAATATCTCAGTGACTATTGGCAAAAAGAAAACCAAAACATTTGATGTTCAAGGCGTCATTGATGATAATCAAATCGCCAAAGGCTATGAGCTGAAGAAAGTGTCAACAGACATATCTGAAGTTGAAGTCACAAGTGCAGAATCAATCATTGATCAAATCGATCATGTGGTTGCTAAACTGCCTGAAAATGAAGTCTTAAATGGCAATTACAGTGGACGAGTAGCCCTACAAGCTGTTGCCTCAGATGGTACAATTCTTGCTAGTGCGATTAACCCGTCAAAAGCTCGACTTGAAGTGACAGTTAAGAGATTGACCAAAACCGTTCCTGTGACTGTTAAGATGACTGGGAAAATGAATGATAAGCTATCAAACATCTCTTATAGTCTCAGTCAAGACCAAGTGACGATTGCTGGTAGCCAAGATGCCCTTAACGCTGTTAATGAGGTGGTTGCTAATGTCGATGTCTCAAATGTGACAAAAGATACTAATTTGAGTGTCAACTTAACAGCAGATAATGTGGCAGTAGAGCCTTCTGTAGTGACGGTACAGTTGACAGTGACGAAAAAATAGTTCATAATAGCTAGGACTATATATTAAAGAATATTGGACAAGCAAGTTTCTTGTCCTTAGGAAATGAATATTAGTAATGGAGGAAGCGAATTTTTCGCTAAAAAAATAATGGGAAAATATTTTGGAACAGATGGTGTTCGTGGAGAAGCAAATGTTGAGTTGACCCCTGAGTTAGCTTTCAAATTAGGACGCTTTGGTGGCTATGTTCTTAGCCAGCATGAAACAGGACGTCCAAAAGTATTTGTGGCACGCGATACTCGTATTTCTGGTGAAATGCTTGAATCAGCATTGGTTGCTGGTCTTCTTTCAGTTGGTATTGAAGTTTACAAACTTGGTGTTTTAGCAACTCCAGGTGTTTCATACCTTGTACGTACTGAAAAAGCTAGTGCTGGTGTTATGATTTCTGCTAGTCACAACCCTGCACAAGATAATGGAATTAAATTCTTCGGTGGTGATGGATTCAAATTGGCTGATGATCAAGAATTGGAAATTGAAGCTCTTCTTGATGCACCAGAAGATACCCTTCCACGCCCTTCAGCAGACGGTTTGGGAACACTTGTTGATTATCCAGAAGGTCTTCGTAAATATGAAAAATTCCTTGTATCAACAGGTATTAGCTTAGAAGGAATGAAAGTTGCTCTTGATACAGCAAACGGTTCAGCATCTGTATCTGCACGTGATATTTTCCTAGATCTTGATGCTGATATTACAGTTATCGGTGAAAATCCAGATGGTCTTAACATCAATGATGGTGTAGGATCAACTCACCCAGAACAATTGCAAGAACTTGTTAAAGAATCAGGTGCTGCAGTTGGTCTTGCTTTTGATGGTGATAGCGACCGTTTGATTGCCGTTGATGAAAATGGAGAAATCGTTGATGGAGACAAAGTAATGTACATCATCGGTAAATACCTATCAGAACGTGGACAATTGGCTCACAATACTATCGTAACTACTGTTATGTCAAACCTTGGTTTCCACAAAGCGCTTGACCGTGAAGGTATTAACAAAGCTATCACAGCTGTTGGTGACCGTTACGTTGTTGAAGAAATGCGTAAATCAGGCTATAACCTTGGCGGTGAACAATCAGGTCACGTGATTATCATGGACTACAACACAACTGGTGATGGTCAATTGACTGGTATCCAATTGGTTAAAGTCATGAAAGAAACTGGTAAACCACTTTCTGAATTGGCCGCTGAAGTGACTATCTATCCACAAAAATTGGTTAACGTTCGTGTTGAAAACAGCATGAAGAGCAAAGCCATGGAAGTTCCAGCTATCGCAGAAATCATCAGCAAAATGGAAGAAGAAATGAACGGAAACGGTCGTATCTTGGTCCGCCCAAGTGGTACAGAACCACTTCTTCGTGTTATGGCAGAAGCTCCAACCGATGAAGAAGTAAGCTACTATGTCGATACTATCGCTGATGTCGTTCGTAAAGAAATTGGAATCGACTAATTAAAATAAATGAAAAAGGATTGAGCAGTGGTGCTCTCCTTTTTTGCTTGCTAAGATTTTATTGTATTTAATTCATTGGTTATCTCACTTAAAAATGTTATAATAGCGTCATGCTAACAAAACCAACATCAGCTTATGTACATATTCCTTTTTGTACGCAGATTTGTTATTATTGTGATTTTTCAAAGGTTTTTATCAAGAATCAGCCTGTCGATGACTATTTGCAGGCTCTTATTCGTGAGTTTGAGTCTTATGATATTAAACAGTTGCGTACTTTATATATTGGTGGTGGAACACCAACCTCAATTACGGCAGAACAACTGGAGTACTTGTTGACGAATTTGACTAAGCACTTGGATTTGAGTGTTTTAGAAGAATTCACTATTGAAGCTAACCCAGGTGATTTAACAGAAGATAAGATTGAAGTGCTCAAGCGCTCAGCCGTGAATCGTGTGTCACTTGGCGTTCAGACTTTCAATGACAAACATTTGAAGCAAATTGGACGTAGCCATAATGAAGCACAGATTTATTCAACCATTTCAAATTTGAAAAAAGCTGGTTTTCATAATATTTCCATTGATTTGATTTATGCTCTTCCTGGTCAAACTATGGAAGATGTTAAGGAAAATGTGGCTAAGGCTATTGCACTTGATATTCCGCATTTGAGTTTATATAGCTTGATTCTGGAACATCATACGGTTTTCATGAATAAGATGCGTCGCGGTAAATTACAATTACCTAAAGAAGATTTGGAAGCGGAGATGTTTGAATACATCATTTCTGAGTTAGAAGCTAATGGCTTTGAGCACTATGAAATTTCAAACTTCACCAAACCAGGTTTTGAAAGCCGCCATAATTTGATGTACTGGGACAATGCAGAGTATTTTGGTGTGGGAGCAGGGGCTTCTGGCTATTTAAATGGTGTCCGTTATCGTAATCGAGGGCCAATTCAGCATTATCTTAAAGCAGTTGCTCAAGGTAATGCCAGATTATCAGAAGAAAAATTGACAAAAGATGAGATGATGGAAGAAGAATTGTTCTTAGGATTACGCAAAAAATCTGGTGTCTCAATCGCTAGATTTGAAGAAAAATTCGGCTTGTCTTTTGAAGAACGTTATGGTCAAATCGTGAGAGAACTTTGTCAGCAAGGCCTATTGGTTCCAGATGATAAGGTGGTACGCATGACCAAAAAAGGACTGTTTTTGGGAGACACAGTCGCAGAGAGATTTATATTGGAGTAAAAAAGATGGGATTAAGTTATCAAGAAAAATATCAAGTACCTTTTTATGAAAGTGATATTAATCAAAATATGAAATTATCACAACTCTTATCGCTTGTTTTGCAAGTTTCTGGCAAACAATCGTTAAGTCTTGGAATGAGTGACGAGTATGTTTTTCAAACTTATAATCTTGTCTGGATTATCACAGAATATGCGATTGAGATCGACCGCTTGCCTAAATATACCGAAAACATTGTAATCGAGACGGTGCCAACAGCTTATAACAAGCTCTTTTGTTACCGTGATTTCAATGTCTATGGCGAAGATGGTGAGAAGATTTTGACCATTCATTCAACCTTTGTTTTGATGGATTATGACACTCGCAAAGTGCATCCTGTTGTCGATGATATTGTCGATGTTTACCAAGTTGAAAAAGTGAAGAAAATTTACCGTGGTCCTCGTTATGAAGGCTTGGAAAATCCAGAAGAAACTCTCTACCACGTGCGTTTCTTTGATCTTGATTTAAATGGTCATGTTAATAATAGTAAATACCTTGAATGGATGTATGATGTTTTAGATGTCAACTTTTTGGAAAAATATATTCCTCGCCAAATCAATTTGAAATATGTCAAAGAGGTTCAATATGGTCATGACATCAAGTCACGAGTTGAACGTGATGGATTGACAACCAAACATGAAATTGTCACTCAAGGTGTGGTACGAGCTCAAGCACGCATTGAATGGAAAGAAAAATAAGCGCTCTGCTATTTTTAAATAATTAAGGAAAAAAGTAAGACTTAATGACCTTTTAACTTACCTGAAAGGTCATTTACTATATATGGAGGAAAGAATGACTTATAAAGGCTATTTGATTGATTTAGACGGAACAATTTATAAAGGAAAAGATCGTATTCCAGCTGGAGAACGTTTTATTCAACGTCTTCAAGAACGACAAATTCCTTATGTCTTGGTGACAAACAATTCAACACGTACACCTGAAAAAGTCCAAGAAATGTTGGCAACACAATTCAACGTTCACACACCTCTTAACACTATTTACACCGCAACAATGGCGACGATTGATTACATGAACGATTTGAATCGTGGCAAAACGGTTTACGTGATTGGTGAGACCGGTTTGAAAACAGCGATTGCTGAGGCGGGTTACGTAGAAGATACTGAAAATCCGGCCTATGTCGTTGTTGGACTTGATACTGATTTGACTTATGAAAAATTGGCAGTAGCAACATTAGCTATCCAAAAAGGTGCTGTCTTTATCGGAACGAACCCAGACTTGAACATTCCAACGGAACGTGGTTTGATGCCAGGAGCTGGTGCCATTAACAATCTATTAGAAGTAGCAACACGTGTTAAACCAGTTTATATCGGAAAACCGAATGCTATTATCATGAACAAAGCTTTGGACGTCCTTGGGGTTAAACGCGAAGAAGCTATCATGGTTGGAGATAACTACCTAACAGATATCATGGCAGGAATTCAAAATGATATTGCTACTTTACTTGTGACAACAGGATTTACCAAACCTGAAGAAGTGCCAACACTTCCAGTAAAACCTGACCACGTACTAGCTAGCCTTGACGAATGGAATTTTGATGAAAAATAGAATTTGGACCTTTAGTACTTGGTTATGGCTATTATCTTTTGCAGTGCTAGTAGCTATTTACGGCGCTTGGTTAATCTATCCTTTAGAGGTGGATTGGCTCAAGCTTACCCTCCAAGTGACTATAACAAAAGCTGACCTCTTAAAAAACTTCAATGTCTTGATGACATATCTGACGAATCCATTATCGCACACTCTAGCTATGCCTGATTTTCCCTCATCAGCTAGTGGGCTTAAGCATTTTGGCGACGTGAAGCATCTATTTCATTTAGCACAAGCGGTCTTTCTAGTCCTTTTGTACCCGACTTGGCGTTTTTGGAAAAATAGCAGAGCAGAAAAATCACTCTTTTTGCATCAAAAAGCTTTTGGCTTAGCAGCTATTTTACCAGTGGTTATTGCAGTAGCGGGTGCCTTGATTGGATTTGATCAATTTTTCACCCTATTTCATGAAGCCCTTTTTCCAGGTGATACTAGCTGGCTCTTTAACCCAGCAACTGACCCAATCATTTGGGTCTTACCAGAAGAGTACTTCATGCACTGCTTTATCATCTTCTTTGTAACTTATGAAGCACTCATGCTAAGCTTACTTGTCATAGCAAGGAAACAATTAGCAGAGCGTCTAGCACATCATGGTAAAGAGAAAGGATAAGCAAAATGTCTCTTGAATGGTATTACTGGCTTTTATTTGCCGCATCGTGGCTTTTTGCCATTACTTTTTGGGTAAAATCAGCTGATATTTCTCAAAAATGTCTACGCATCACCTTCGTTATCGCAGGTATCATCGCCTTTCTTCTCCCTTTTTTCTGGGGCTGGCTGGTGAGTTAGGGAAAATCAGTTACTTAATTAAGGGTGTTTATGATGTTAAAAGCTTATTCTGCAATTTTTCATAAAGAAATCAATGGATATTGGGTTGAATTTCCAGAGCTTGCAGGAGGTACTCAAGGTGGGAACTTTGAAGAAGCGATGATGAATGCTCAAGAGTTTTTACAAGCTATCTTGGAAACTCACCAAAAAGATGGAATCACTTGGCCAAATCCAAGTGATATGGAGCAAAAATCTTGTACAGATAGTTCTGCTAACCTAGTTAAGGTTGAAGTTCATGAAAATCAACTAAAGTTTTAGTGAAAATGTCTTTCAACGTTTTTCAAAAATTTTCTTTTATGGTAAAATTGAAAGTGAATTTATTTAGATAGGTTGGATTGTTTACATGGAAAAAACTTTCTTTATGATTAAACCAGATGGTGTGAAACGCGGACTTGTTGGTGAAGTATTACACCGTATCGAACGTCGTGGTTTCAAAATTGAAAAATTGGAAATGCGTATGGCAACTCCAGAATTGCTAGAAAAACACTACGAAGACTTAGTTGACCGTCCATTTTTCCCATTAATCGTAGACTTTATGACAAGTGGTCCAGTGATTGCTGGTGTTATGTCAGGTGAAGAAGTGATTTCTTCTTGGCGTACAATGATGGGAGCAACAAACCCTAAAGAAGCTCTTCCAGGAACAATCCGCGGTGACTATGCACAAGCACCCGCAGAAGGAGCAGCAACATTTAACATCGTTCACGGTTCAGATTCACCAGAATCAGTTGAACGTGAAATTGCCCTTTGGTTTGGGGAATAATTTGATAGTTTAGTAGCTGACAAGCGCTCAATGGCGCTTGTTTTTTAGTTTTCAAAAGAGTAAAATGTAAGGGATTACTTGATATTAGAGAAGAAGGAAAAACTATGAGTAATGGAAAAATTTTAGGCTTGGATATTGGTGTAGCTTCCGTTGGTGTTGGTATTATTGATGCAAAAACAGGAAATGTAATACATGCCAATTCGCGTTTATTTTCTGCTGCAAATGCTGAAAATAATGCTGAAAGAAGAGGTTTTCGCGGTGCAAGACGTTTAACCCGTCGTAAAAAACATCGTGTAAAACGTGTTCGTGATTTATTTGAAAAATATGATATTTCAACTGATTTTAGAAATCTAAATTTAAATCCGTACGAACTTCGTGTTAAAGGGTTAACAGAACAATTAACAAATGAAGAATTGTTTGCTGCTTTGCGAACAATTGCAAAAAGACGCGGCATTTCATATCTTGATGATGCAGAAGATGATTCAACAGGTAGTTCAGATTATGCAAAATCTATTGATGAAAATCGTCGCTTGTTGAAGACTAAAACTCCAGGTCAAATTCAATTTGAACGATTGGAAAAATATGGTCAATTACGAGGAAACTTCACAGTCTATGATGAAAATGGTGAAGCTCATAGACTAATTAACGTTTTCTCTACTTCTGATTATAAGAATGAAGCACGTAAAATTTTAGAAACTCAATCAAATTATAATAAACAAATTACAGATGAGTTTATTAAAGACTATATTGAAATTCTAACCCAAAAAAGAAAATATTATCATGGGCCAGGTAACGAAAAATCTCGTACAGATTACGGACGTTTTCGTACAGATGGAACAACCTTGGAGAACATCTTTGGTATTCTGATTGGAAAATGTAGTTTCTATCCAGAAGAATACCGAGCATCTAAGGCATCTTATACAGCACAAGAATTTAACTTTTTAAATGATTTAAATAATTTAAAAGTTCCTACTGAAACTGGTAAATTGTCTACTGAGCAGAAAGAGTATTTAGTAGATTTTGCTAAGAAATCAAAAGCACTCGGTGCTTCTAAATTATTAAAAGAAATTGCGAAGATGGTAGATTGTAGTGTAGATGATATTAAGGGATATCGTCTAGATAATAAAGATAAGCCAGATTTGCATACTTTTGAGCCTTATCGTAAGTTAAAATTTAATTTAAGTTCGATTGATATTGATGAACTCTCAAGAGAAACATTAGATAAATTAGCAGATATTTTAACACTTAATACAGAACGTGAAGGTATCGAAGATGCTATTGATCGAAACCTTCCAAATCAATTTACCGAAGAACAAATTTCTGAAATTGTTCAAGTTAGAAAAAATCAAAGCTCAGCATTTAATAAAGGTTGGCATAGTTTCTCAGCGAAATTGATGAATGAACTAATTCCTGAATTATATGCAACATCTGAAGAACAGATGACAATCTTGACAAGACTAGAAAAATTCAAAGTTAATAAAAAATCATCAAAAAATACAAAAACAATTGATGAAAAAGAAATAACAGATGAAATTTATAATCCTGTTGTAGCAAAATCAGTTCGACAAACAATTAAAATCATTAATGCGGCTGTTAAGAAATATGGCGATTTTGATAAGATTGTTATCGAGATGCCACGAGATAAGAATGCTGAAGATGAGAAGAAATTTATTGATAAAAAGCAAAAAGAAAATAAAAAAGAAAAAGATGATTCTTTAAAACGAGCAGCTTTTCTTTATAATGGTACTGATAACTTACCTGATGGCGTTTTTCATGGCAATAAAGAGTTAAAAACTAAAATTCGCCTTTGGTATCAACAAGGTGAGCGTTGTTTATATTCTGGTAAGCCAATTTCTATTCATGATTTAGTGCATAATTCAAATAACTATGAGATTGATCATATTTTGCCTCTATCACTTTCTTTTGATGATAGTTTAGCTAATAAGGTTTTAGTGTATGCTTGGACTAACCAAGAGAAGGGACAAAAAACTCCTTATCAAGTTATTGATTCTATGGATGCGGCATGGTCATTTAGAGAAATGAAAGATTATATCTTAAAACAAAAAGGGCTTGGTAAGAAAAAACGTGAATATCTTTTATCAACAGAAAATATCGATAAAATCGAAGTTAAAAAGAAATTTATCGAACGTAATCTTGTGGACACTCGTTATGCTTCACGAGTAGTGCTTAATAGTCTTCAAACAGCATTAAAAGAGTTGGGGAAAGATACTAAAGTCTCAGTTGTCAGAGGTCAGTTTATATCACAGCTACGCCGAAAATGGAATATTGATAAATCACGCGAAACTTATCATCACCATGCTGTTGATGCTTTGATTATTGCTGCTTCAAGTCAATTGAAATTGTGGCAAAAACAAGAAAATCCGATGTTTGAGAGCTATGGTGAAAATCAAGTGGTGAATAAAGAGACTGGTGAAATTTTAAGTATCTCTGATGATGAATATAAAGAATTAGTCTTCCAACCACCTTATCAAGGATTTGTAAATACGATTTCAAGTAAAGGATTTGAAGATGAAATTTTATTCTCTTATCAAGTTGATTCAAAATTTAATCGTAAAGTCTCTGATGCTACTATTTACTCAACACGAAAAGCTAAACTTGGAAAAGATAAAAAAGATGAAACTTATGTTTTAGGGAAGATAAAAGATATCTACAGTCAAGACGGTTTTGATACTTTTATTAAAAGATATAAAAAAGATAAAACACAATTCTTGATGTACCAAAAAGACCCAATGACTTGGGAAAATGTTATTGAAGTTATTCTCAGAGATTATCCAAGTGAAAAACTTTCCGAAGATGGTAAAAAAACTGTAAAATGCAATCCTTTTGAAGAGTATCGTAGAGAAAATGGCTTAATCTGTAAATACAGTAAAAAAGGAAATGGAACACCAATTAAGTCTCTTAAGTATTATGATAAAAAATTAGGAAATTGTATTGATATAACACCTGAAAAATCTAAAAATAGAGTTGTATTGAGACAAATTTCTCCTTGGCGAGCTGATATTTACTTTAATCCAGAGACTTTAAAATATGAACTGATGGGATTGAAATATTCTGATTTAAGTTTTGAAAAAGGAACTGGTAAGTATCATATCTCACAAGAAAAATATGATGCGATAAGGGAAAAAGAAGGTGTCAGTAAAGACTCTGAGTTTAAGTTTACTCTTTACCGAAATGATTTGATTTTAATCAAAGATACTCTAAATAATTGTGAAAGGATGTTAAGATTCGGCTCAAAAAATGATACATCTAAGCACTATGTGGAATTAAAACCATTAGAAAAAGGAACTTTTGATTCTGAGGAAGAAATTTTACCAGTTTTGGGAAAAGTTGCAAAAAGTGGACAGTTTATTAAAGGTTTAAATAAGCCTAACCTATCAATCTACAAAGTTCGTACTGATGTTCTTGGTAATAAATTCTTTGTTAAAAAAGAAGGCGATAAACCTAAGTTGGATTTTAAAAATAATAAAAAATAATTGAAATTTGGGGTTGCAATTTTTATGTAAACGCTATATAATAGTTCTTGCAAGGGACGCCTTGCACGGTTACTTAAATCTTGCAGAGCCTACAAAGATAAGGCTTCATGCCGAATTCAAGCACCCCATGTTTACATGGGGTGCTTTTCGTTGTCTAAAAAGGAGAGTATGATGACTTGGAGAGTTGTGCATGTCAATCAAAGTGAAAAAATGCATTTGAAATTGGATAATATTGTTATAAAAAAGCAAGGTGAAGAATATACGATACCGTTAAGTGATATTTCAATCATTGTCGCTGAAGGTGGAGATACAGTAGTAACTCTTCGTTTGCTTAGTGCTTTGAGCAAATTCAATATTGCTCTTATTGTTTGTGATAATGAACACTTACCGACAGGTATTTATCATGCACCGAATGGACATTCTAGGGCTTATAAGAGATTGCAAAAGCAGTTAGAGTGGAGTCAGGAGCAAAAAGATAAGCTTTGGCAAATTGTAACCTATTTTAAAATTAATAACCAACAAGACGTATTATCTCTATTTGAAAGAGATATCGATGCAATCCAATTGTTAGCTGACTATAAAGATCACATTGAGCTAGGGGATAAGACTAATCGTGAAGGACATGCGGCTAAAGTTTATTTTAATGAGCTTTTTGGTAAAAAGTTTACGCGCGTGACACAGCAGGAAGCTGATGTGATTAATGCTGGACTAAATTATGGATATGCAATTTTAAGAGCACAGATGGCTAGGATTGTTGAGGGATACGGTCTAAATACTTTAGTTGGTATCTTTCATAAAAATGAATATAATCAATTTAACTTAGTAGATGATTTAATGGAGCCATTTAGACAAATCGTTGATGTTTGGGTTTATCAAAATTTGCGAGATAAAGAATATTTAAAATATGAATATCGCTTGGCTTTAACAAATTTATTGAATGCTAAGATTAAGTATGGTAATGAGAATTGTACGGTGACTGGAGCTATGGATAAATATGTTCAAGGTTTTATAAAATGTATTGACAAGAAAGATACTAGTAAGTTTTTCTGTCCGGTGGTTTCTAGTCTAGAATTGGAGTCTTAAGATGAGGTATGCTGCAATGAGATTATTATGTTTTTTTGATTTACCGATGGAAACTGCACAAGAAAAAAGAACTTATCGAAATTTTAGAAAAGAGTTAATTGCTAATGGTTTTGAAATGTTGCAGTTTTCTGTTTATTATCGTACATGCCCAAATCGGAGTTTTGCTAATAAGTTTTATAAAAGATTGCAACAAAGTAATTTACCAGCAGGTAATGTGCGACTTTTGGCTGTAACTGAAAAACAGTTTTCGGAAATGACTTTGATTGTTGGAGGTAAAACGAAACAAGAAGAAGTTGTTAGTGATAATAAATTGGTGGTTATATGAGATTACATTTTACGCATCCTTTTAAAGATAATCTTGATATTCATTTTGGACAATTTACACAAATTATTGGTCAAAATCAGCAATTAAAATATTATATGTGGCAATTATTTATATGGTATTTTGACGGCAAAAAATATTCAGAAGAAGATTTATCGTTGTTTAACCAAGAAGAACCAGAAATCTTG